>CAXTSD010000013.1:0-17018 GCA_964246775.1 uncultured Acetobacteraceae bacterium
GTAGAGCGTGTCCGATCCCGTGCCGCCGACATAGCTGAGCGTGCCGGCGCCGCCGACCAGGGTGACGGCGCCGGTGCCGCCGGTGGCGCTGAGGTGGCCGGTGCTGCCGTAGATCACCGTGCTGCCGGAGCCGGCCTGCACTGTGGTCGCGACCCCCGCACCTTCGGCGACGGTGAGGGCGCCGGAGTTGCCGTACACCATCGCGCTGCCGGAGGCGGCGAAGATGCTGGCGCTGCCGCTGGCGGCGTAGACGGTATCGTTGCCGGTCGTGGTCAGCCCGGCGCTGGCGCTGCCGAGCTGGAAGCTTTTCGCATCGACAGCTTGCGGCGAGGTGAAGGCGGGCGCCACAGCGTCGAGCGTAGTGGCCGCCGGCGTGACCGCGCTTGGGGCAACGGCGCTCGGCCTGACGACGGCCGGCGCGACGGCGACCAGCGCGGCGGGGGTTGGCGCGGCGGCGGTTGGCGCGACGATGCTCGGCGCGACGGTGGTCGGCATCACGGCGCCGGCGATGGTCGAGACGGTGGCGGTCGACACCAGGGAGGTGCCGCTCGGCAGGGAGGAGATCAATTGGGCGAGGCCGCTCAGCGCGGTCTGTGCGGGGGCGGCCGAGTCTGCTGCCGAATACGTGTCGAGTGCCATTGCACGGCATCCTGCCAGATGATTGCCGGCTCCTCGATGGGCTCGACGCACTCAGACTTCGACACAACGGGCGGCTTGTCAATCAAACTTGAAGCAGACGCTCACTTTCTCGTTGGTTAGTCTCGGCCTCGTTCTCAAATGTAAACGACAACGTCTCGGATGATGAGCCTTATTGTGGCTGGGACGCGGCCCTGACGCGGGCGGCGCCGTAAGTTCTTTCCAGACGGCGAATGATGAAGTGCGCGCGGGCGAGGTTGCGGTAGTGCTCGAGGAAGGCCGAGTTGAGCGCGGCGCCGGCGACGGCGCCGGCGAACGGCACCGCCTGAGCGGCGAATTTCTGTGACAGGGTCAGGCCATAGCGCGCCGCGACCTCCGACATCAGCAGCATCACCGGGCGACCGTGCATCATCAGCCGAGCCGAGAAGTAGCCGAGTTCGCTCTCCGTCTCGCCTTCCACGGCGTGGAGCGCGAACACCTCGAGGCAGGCGCGGCGGGCGCCATCCGTCGCGAGGTCCTCGCCTTCCTCGCGGGCGATGCGGGCGATCTCGCGCATGATGGTCAGCGTCGTGAAGGTGGCGTCCGGAATGAAGCCGGCCATGCCGGCGAAGCCGCAGGCGGCGCCGGAGCAGACGACGGCGCCGCGGGCAAGGGCGTTGCCGCGCGCGCCGCCGACATCGCCGCGCTTTGCATCGGCGACGGGAAGCCCAAGGATCGCGACGTCGTAGGCGCGGGCGAGGGCGGCGCTGGCGAGGCCGGCGAGCTTGCGCCCGAGCGGCTGGCTCATGCCGAGGCGATAGGCGCCAAATCGGGTGAAGCGGCCGAACACGCCGCCCATCAGGTCGGCGGAGCGGACGATGAAGCCGCGGCCGGCGCGCAGCCGGGCAAGCGCCTGGTCAAGTTCGGCGTGGGCGCCGGCGTCGAGCGGGCCCGCGGCAAGGTCCTGCGACGGGGCGGCGGTGAGCGACGTGCCCATGAGGATGGTCCTTGTGCTGGTTTGGCCGCGTGATGCCGGCAGCAACGCGCGAGCCGCGCCATCGTCCCGCCTGGCTTGCGCTCGCGTGCGCTGGAAGCCTGCCGGGGATGTGCCGCACAGCACGATAGGTGCGAGGCAGGCAATGGGGGTGGAATAACGTCCTTGCTTCGACCCTAGGACGTGCGTCAGAAGGACAATGCAACCAAAGAGATGTGTGTCGGACTGCGCTACGGGAGGTTATGACGTGCAATCGCGGTGGCTCGTGCTGGCAGCGGTCGCCTTTTTGGCAGGCACGCCCGGCGCGGGGTCGTTTGGCGAGGCCGTGCCGCACGCTACGCGGCCGCCACAGGCCACGGGCTCGGGTGACCAGATCGACCTGCTCTCGCTTGCCGGACTCGTGATCGGCGTCGGCAAGTCCGCTGAACAGAGACGGACGAACGGCGCCATCCTGCAGGCTGCGGTGAACGACGCCGATACGCACGGGGTTGCGATCGTCTGCCCAAGTGAGGCGCAGATCGAGTTTGATCTGACCGGCGGCCTGCGCGTTCCGGTCAGCACGCACGGCTTCACCGCGCGGTTGAACCGGCGCTGCGAGCTACGCCAGGCGCATGCCGACGCGCCGATCCTGGTGCTGGGCGACCCGAGCGGCGCTGAGCCTAAAAACGCGGTCTGGTGGGAAGGCGGATCGTTCAACTATGTCGCGAGCCAGGCCGGCAACCGCCATGCGGTATGTCTGCTGGAGGGATCGCTTTACGGGTCGACGCTCAAGCACATGGATCTCTGTGGCGAATATGATGTTGAGGGGAGACCGCTGCATCCGCCCTTCGATGGCTGGGATGTCGGTTCGCGCGATGCGGTGCGCGGCTTCAGCTTTCAGAACGACTATGAAGACATCTCGGTCGGTGGCGCGCAGGCCTCGCTCTACCGCGTGCAATTGGAAGGCACAGGCAGCTATCGCGCCGACATCTACATGCATGACGGCAGCAGTCCCTGGACCGCCCAGACGCTGAGCGACACCGCCGTCTACTGGGCCGCCACGCGCCATGGCGAGCGTGACGACGACACCTGCATTCGCTGCAATTTCGAGCACTTCAAAGCGGAACAGCCGCTGTACTTCCGCATCGTGCGCGGCCTGACCTTCGATGCGCTGCACCTGGAGGACGTCACGCTTGTCGGCAGCAACACCAGCCTGATGACGTTTGAGGGCGCAGAAGCCGAGCTCCGCCAGACCACGATGCTGGACCTGCGCGCAACCGGAACCAACCTCAGCCTCGCGCGAGCGACTTATGGCGCCGAGGTCAGCCTCGACGGCGTCTACCTGAAATGGGCGGCAGCTCAGGAGTTTACCGGTTCCGGCAGGTTGTTCGCCGGCCTCGCCGGCACCGAGTCGGTGGACAGCAACGTGTCGTTCACGGCAGAGCGGCTGCTTATCAGCGACGTCGGCGCCAATGCCGCCGGCCTGACGATCGACCCGATGACGCCGCCGTCGCTCGACGTGCTCACCCGCTTTGACAGCTATCGCTACTCTGGCCTGCTGCCGCAAACGGTGGGTGCCACGCTGGTCGCCGCAGCGGACCTCACGATATATGGGCAGCACGAGGCGGCGACCGTCATCGTTCCGGGTACGATCGGTGCGGCTGTCACCATCACTCTGGCCAACAGTCTGGCAGCCGCCGGCACCGGCGCGGCGTCCACGGTGAAGCGGGGAGCGACGGTCGAAGTGGTCCGGCAGGACACGCCAAACACGATGTATGTCACGGTGAAGGATGCCGGGGGAGCTACGCTCCACCGTGTCGCCGTTGGAACGCGAACGCTCTACCGGTTCGATGGATCGGCTTGGGTTCAGGTAATCTGACACCGCATGCCTCGGGCGCAGCGCCTCGCAGCACGCTTGCTGCCCTTGCACGCCTAGCCGACGCTCGGCGGCGCCGGCCTGGTGCTTTGCCCTGCGGTAAAGCTACGCGCCCTGGCCGCAAGCAGGCCAGTCGTATAGCTCAAAAAGCCGGTGGCCCAGCTCAGATGCATCACCGCCAATGCCGGACCGGCGGCAAGCAGCCAGAAATCGTGGGCACGCAGGCTGATCACGACTGCCCAGATGAAGCATATCGCGAGATACACTCCCGGCGCGAGCAAAAACAGCTGGTTGACTGGCGTGAGCAGCAGGCCCGCTAAGCACCACAGCAGGATGGCGAGCGGCGCCATTTGACGCAGCTTCGGACGCGACCGATGCAGGAACAGGGTGCGGGCACGGCCGCGCGCATGTTTGTAGTATTGCTTGCCAAGCTGTCGCAGCGAGGTTCGAGGGAAGTAGATGATCGGCGCATCGCCGCACATCCAGATCAGCCCGCCCGATCGGCGCAGGCGAATGTCGAATTCGGCATCCTCGTTGTGGGTAAAGCGCGTGTCATAACCGCCCAGGCGTAGAAAGGCCGCCCTGTCGAACGCGGCATGGTGGCCGTGTTCGACAAAACCTGAAACGCCGCCTCTGCGGTGAAGCGCGCCGCCATTGCCGAGCCGGCTGCTCTGCGCCGTAGCGATCGCGCGCTGGATCCCGCTACTACCCTGGTTGACCATCGGTACGACGACGGAAGCGGCGTCATGCGCGCGCAATGCCGTTACGCATCTCGGCACGAACCCTGCCGGGTAGATCGCATGTGCGTCGGCCCGGATGATGACGGCGGCACGCGGCGAGGCCAGCGTCGCTCCCAGGTTCATGGCGGCCGATTGCAGCCTACCGGGATTGTCGTGCAGCTTGACCGCGGGCGAGGCAACAGCAACGGCGCGGACGATTGCCGCCGTTCTGTCAGTGCTTCCGCCGTCCATCACGAGGATCTCGAACTCTGCACCCGCTGCACTATCGACCAGTGAACGAAGACACGCCTCAATAAAACGCTCCTCGTTCAACACCGGAACGATGATTGAGACGAACTGGTCGCTGCAGCTCGAAGCCGAAGGTGCCATCTGGCGCAAACCCGCCCGTTAAACGACTGGTTGCCAGTTGCCACACTGGCGTTGGTTGCGGCCTGACACAGGCGAATGCTCCGACCGTCCCTCGAACCAGCACAAGCTGCCGGCGCGGGCACAGCGGCAGCCTCCTGAACTTAACGACTGATCCGAAGTTCGTAACACCATCAGAATTTTCTCGCTTGCCGGGTGCAGCTGTGCCTCGTATACACTCTGCTATCTCAGGTAGCAAGTTTCCCATAGGCGTTTACCAACCGCTAACCAATTGGCGGTAGAACCAGAACGCCGCCGGCATCACGCGATGTCGTCGCGGCCTGGATATCTGCCGTAGTCAGCCGAAAATCTCTCGACCAGATGTATTAGGGATCAGACGTGCGACGCATGATGGGAAAGCTACGGCCAGCAAGGAACCGCGGAGGCCCGATCATGTCGTCGTCGAGAAAGAGCGAAGACGATGTCGCGGCAGCGCCCCCGGTTGTCCGAAAACTGGCGGAGGTCTTCACGCCAACGCGGCCGAGGCCGGGACGCAAATGGCTTACCGGGCGCCGACTGGAGCTCGACCGAGTCGTCGATGCCTTGCTTGAAGAACGCGCCCACGTCGTTCTGTACTCAGAGCGGGGACGCGGCAAGACGTCGCTGTCGAACTCTGTTGTCGAGGTGCTTCGGAGCCGGAATGTTGCCGTCGCGCGCTACACCTGCAGCAGCGGCAGCAGCTTTGAAGACATCATCAGCAGTCTTCTGCGCGACCTGCCGGCTTCGTTGCTCTCCAGTCCCGCAAGCGACCAGGTAGGGCGTGGCTGCGAAGCGGCGCTGCCGGATGGGAAGTTGCGCCCATCGGATGTCGCCGCTCTCCCTCCACGTCTGACCTGCCAGACACTGGTCTGCCTGGTCGACGAGTTCGATCGCGTCAGCGATGCGACAGTCCGTAAGCTGGTGGCTGACACAATCAAACAGATTTCTGACCGCGGCGCGCGGCTGCTGTTCATGTTGATCGGCGCATCTGACAGCCTTGATCAATTGCTCGGCGAGCATCTCTCCATCCGGCGTAACCTGGTTGCGGTTTCCCTGCCGCTACTGAGCACGATCGAGATAGAGCAGCTGATCGTCAGCGGCGCGACCGAGGCAGGGCTGGATTTCCCGCCATCGCTTGTTGACGCGCTCACCGGGCTGTCGCGCGGAATGCCGTACATCGCACAACTGCTTGGCCTGCGGGTAGCGCAAGCCGCTGCCGCTCGAGGGGCGCGCGAGGCCGTTGCGTCCGACCTTCGTCAAGCAGCCGAGCGTCTCGTCAACGAAGCCGAACCACGCGTGGTGTCGCTGTATGCGGCGCTCACTCAGCATGGCGCCGACACTGAGATGACCAGATCGCTACACTCGATCTCAGTTGCCGAGCAGGATACGTTCGGCTGTATTTACGCGACGCGCGCTGGCAACCATGTCGACTTGGGCGGTAAGCAGGTCGAGTTCGGTTGCTGGCAGCGCGTGGTAAAAGCAGGAGTGCTTCAGCCGCTCGATCTGACGCCGATGGCGAGGATCGCAATCTCTGACCGCGATTTCCTGACCTACGTTCTTTTGCGATCGGTTCTCGGAGCCGATGTCAGCAGTGCCGAAGGCAGCTTCGAGTTTCCTCAAAGTTCGGCAGCCGCCAAGGTCGCCACGGTGCTTACCTATTCGGAAGAAGATTGATGGACGTGCCCTTCACGATGACCGCCGATACCCGTGACTCGCAGAAGCTCGGGGCGCGAACCCTGATTGCGCTCGTTCGAAAGAGAGCTTGGCTGATCGGGCTTTGCGCTGTCTTCGGCGGCATCGCCGCGCTGGCGTTCAGCACGACACTGCCGAAGCTATACACTGCCTCGGGTGCAATCACGGTAGCCGGGCAGAACTTTGCCATCCCGGAGCTTCAAGGCGCATTAAGGGGGAGCAGCGACACAGACTCGATGATCCAGGTACGGACCGAGCTGCAGGCGCTAGAGTCGCGGCAACTCGTCGAGCAGGTTTCCCGAGATTTGCAGCTGGCGAGACTAAAGGAGTTCAACCCGACGCTGGTAGCGCCGGGCTTTGTTGCTACCAAGTTGGCTGCGCTTAGCCGTGACATTTTCGGCAATGCACCAAGCAGCCACACCGGCTCGGTCGAGGACGCCGTCGTTGCCGCCGCCAGCCGCAACCTCATCGTGTTTAACGACAACCGCAGTCTGGTTATAACGATTGGGTTCACGTCAGCAGATCCGCAACTTTCGGCGGACTTCATCAATACCTTGATACGTTTGTATCGAGCCGGGCAAGCCGCGCAACGCGGCGCCGCCGACGAAGCAGCAAACAGTATACTGCTTCGGCAGATTGATCAGCTGAACGGCGAGATTGCCGGGCTGGAACAACAGGTGCGGGACACGCGCGACAAGGGCCAGCTTGTCGGTCTGCGCGCCGGCAGCATCGGCCAACAGCAACTCGAGGAATTGGCGACCGGAGCGACGCGCGCGAGCCTGGATCGGTCGCAGATTCAGGCGAACTGGGAGCGTGCCAACGCTTTGGCGCGGCGGGGCGCGTCAGACGACTTCTCCGGCGTCCTCAGTTCCGAGACGATCGGCCGGCTGCGCGAGCAGGAGGGTGCGGCCGCCCGCCGTTACGCTGAGTTGTCAACCCGCTTCGGCTCAAGCTATCCCGCCGTTCGCGACGCGCAGGCGACCCTGACCGCCGCGCACGACATGCTTGCGCAGGAAATCAGGCGCATCATCGACTCGCTTGGCGCGCAGCTTCAAGTCGCACGGCAGCATGAGGCGGATGCGCAGGCACAACTGACGCAAGCTCGGGGCGAGGCGCTCAAGAGCGCCACCGTGCAGGGTAGGCTCGATGACTTGCGGCAGGAGATCGCGTCTCGGCGCGCGCTTGCCGATACGTTGCAGCAACGCGCTCAGCAAACGGTGAGTCGTCCCTCCACGACGGAAACGCCGGATGTGCGCGTGCTGAATGCCGCCGTGCCACCGGGAGCGCCCTCGAGTCCGAAGACGCGGCTTGCCGGCGCGATCGGCGCGATGGCTGGTGCCATGCTCGGACTGTTGATCGCGATCGCGCGCTCGGGTCGAGGCGAGCCGATCGGCGATGTCGTTGCGCTGGCGAACGGCGTTCCCGTAATGGCGTTGCTGCCGGCCACTTCGGCGCGGACGCGGCAGGCGTTGCTTACACGAGTTGCAACCGAGACTACGGGCGAGGAGGCGGAGGCGTTGCGTATGCTGCGTACGCGGATCCGTCTGAGCAGCAGCAAGGCGGTGCCGCGTGTCATCGCCATGATACCGGCGCAGCGCGGCGAGGACGGAGCACGGATCGCGTCTGCATTCGCCCGTGTCGCGGCGGGCGATGGCGAGCGCGTGCTTCTGGTTGAGGGCAACCTGCAGTCGCCGGAGTTATCCGCACTGCTGAGCGTTCGAGGCGGAAAGCTTCCAATCGCGTTGGCGGGACGTATGGAGTGGCGCGATGCGGTGAGACGCGACCGCACGACCTCGCTCGACATGCTTCTTGCTGACCAACCTACGACGGAGGCGCATGCCGTGCTGAGCAGCCTGCGCTTCCAGAATATGCTGGTCGAAGCCAGCGACGATTACAACTTGATCGTGCTTAGCGCGCCGCCGCCGGCGGTTCAAGCGGCAAGCGCGCTGGTTCTGGGGCATCGTGCCGATGCCAGCATCCTGATCGTCGACGGTTCAACCGCCGAGCGCTCAGCAATCAGCAGCTTCGCGGAAGACCTGATGCGTAGTTCGTCTGGCCCGGTCACCGCCATGCTTATCCGTCCTCGCTAAGCGGACACTGAGGGCAGAGCAATGCGCATTGCAATGATCGATCCGTCGCTCTTCACCATCCCCTACGACCGCGCCTTGATCGAGGGGCTGACAGGCGCTGGTCATGGCGTTAAGCTACATGGCCGCGGTGTCGGTCCCGATGACAACGATGTCACCGGCCTCGATCTTGATCCGGACTTTTACAGGGTCGCATCCAGCGGTGCCGTCGCCCGCCTGCCCAGGCCGCTCCGACTGAGCATCAAAGGGTTGGATCATGTAGTCTCGATGCTGCGCCTGCGATCGAACCTGAAGGCTACACTACCAGATGTAATTCACTTCCAGTGGCTGCCGTTGCCCGTCGTCGATCGACGTATGTTGGCAGGTTTGCGCAGGATCGCGCCACTTGTGTTGACTGTGCATGACACCAATCCCTTTAACGGAGACCCATCAGCGGCCTTGCAGGCACGTGGTTTTGTCGAATGTGTTCAGGCGTTCGACCACCTGATCGTGCACACTGAACAGGGACGCGATAGAATGCTCAAGCTTGGCATTCCAGAATGCCAGGTTTCGGTGCTGCCGTTTGGTCTGATGGAGACGTTGCCGCCTGCTGTCAGCCACAGCTCGGTAGATGGACCGCTGACTTTTCTGCTGTTCGGGAAGCTGAAGCCGTACAAGGGTATCGACGTGCTTATCGACGCTTACAGTCTTCTGCCAGCTGTGCAGAGGGCGCAGGCGAGGATCAGAGTGGTCGGCAAGCCCTATATGTCGCTTTCATCGCTGCAGGCGCTGGTGCGAGAGCGCGGGCTTGCAGACAACATCGTGTTTGAGCCGCGCTTCGTCGGGGATGACGAGGTCAATGGCTTATTCGGGGCAAACGTCGTGGCGGTCTTCCCTTATCGCGAAATCGAGGCAAGCGCCGTGCTGCCATTCGCCCTGGCCAACGGCCGTCCCGTCATTGCCTCCGCAATCGGCGAATTCGCTGAAAAGATTGAAGATGGCAGGCAGGGTTTGCTTGTGCCCCCGGATGATCCGATCGCGCTTTCAAGTGCGATGTCGCGGATGATCACGGACCCTGACTTTGCTACACGTTGCGGTAAACAGGCACGGCGCTTGGCCGAGGCAGCGCCCAACTGGCAGACGATTGCTCGACGGACCGTCGAGATTTACGATCTGGCGCACTCCCACGCGGTCGCGCGGCTGACGTGAATAGAGCGTCAACCACTATCTTGCCTCTTCCCGCACCGATCCCGTCCGGCTCGGTGCGAACAGCGTCTGTCGTTGCAGATCTCGGCGAATTGCGGTTTTCCGCGGCAGTGATCATCGGCTCAACGACGCTACAACGTTTCGGTGTCTTCTTCGGAACCTCCTATCTTGATTGTGTCGGGCCCATAGGTCTTATGCTGGCCTGTATGTATCTGTTCAGTGGCGCGCTGGTGTTGCATCGCCAACGAATGCTGCTTTTTGCTCTACTGTGTTTTGTCACACTTGTAAGTGCGGCCGCTGTTACGCTCGTGAAAAGCGCCTACGGTGGTGAGCCAAGTATTTCCTCACTTATACAGTTTCTGGTCCTGAATAGCTTTGCAACTCTTACATTCGCGCGGCCCGTCAATGAGGCTGACTTCTTCAGAGTTGTGAACCGCTGGCTGGCCTTCGTCACCGTAGCCGGGCTTATCCAGTTCGTTCTACAGTTCGCCAGAATAGACCTTTTCTCGTTTACAAGCTTTGTACCCGATTCAGCGTTGGTCGAGCAGGCTTGGAATGTCGTAATCCCGATCGGTACTACTTACTATCACAAGTCAAACGGCTTTTTTCTCCTGGAGCCATCGCTTTTCTCACAGTTCAGTGCGATTGCACTCATTATTGAAATTTTGGTGGTGCGGCGGCTGAGTTATCTGTGTCTATTTAGTGCCGGTCTCATTACGTCCGTTTCTGGGACGGGCTGGCTCATGATTGTCGGCTTCGTGCTGACGGCGGTATTGAGCCTCGGTGGCCGTGGAGTGATCGTGGCGGTCGCAACCGCCGCCGCCGGTTTTCTCGCCCTGGCAGGTCTGTTCCTGGCGAGCCCGGAGATTTATGGGTTTTTCATTGGTCGCATCAGTGAGTTCGACGCCCCTGGTTCGAGTGCACATTTACGTTTCGTGACACCCTGGTGGTTCGCGTCTGACGTGATCAGCAACTCGCCCCTGGCGCTCCTATTCGGCATCGGTGCTGGCGTCAGCGAACATCCCGGTCAAGCACCAGCTTACTATTACAACGTGAACTCCGTCGTAAAGCTGCTGCTTGAATTCGGCGCTCCGGCTCTGATCACTTTCCTGACCTTGTTTTTCGCAAACCAACGAACGCGCGTGCAGACGGCGTTGGTTGCTCCTGTCATGGTGTGGGTATTGTCCGACGGTGGCAACGTCGAGACCGCCTTCGTGCTCTTCCCGGCGTTGTTGCTCATCGTCACAGCAGACCTCCGGGCCGAGACCGCATGATGTCAGCCGCGGGATGTCTTGCTGAGCTGTTTTGGCGATGCGCAACTCTGACAAGCCGACAAGCCGGCCGGCGGCGGCTACGGTTGGTCGGAGCTGCTTTGAAGTCGAGCCTCGCGCTAGTCTGGGTGCCCGCATGAAGCTGCAAGATCGGGCTACGGCAGCTGTGCCGTGGGCATTGGCGGAGAGCGTGCTGAACGCCGCGACCGGCTTGCTCTCAACACTGGTGATAGGACATCTCATCGAGCCACGCGAACTCGGCCGGGCGGGGGCGGCACTGGCGGTTGTGATCCTGGTAGAGATCGGGTCTGCGCTCGGGATCGGTGAGGCGCTGGTCCGCAGCCGATCGATCCATACAAGCCTGACCGACAGCGCTTTTGCCGGCCTGCTTGGCCTATCCATAGTCGGCATGTCGATTTGTTGTGCGTTGGCGGCGCCGATGGCGTGGATTTACCACGACCGGAACGTGGGGTTCCTTATCGCTTCGGGAAGTCTGCTTGTTCCCTTGAGCGCGATCGACATCGTCCCAGTCGCGATTTTGACACGCAAGATGCGGCTTGATGTCCTGGCTAAGCGCGGCATCGTTTCCAAGCTCGCGACCCTGGTTACCGCGGCCGCTCTCGCTTACGCCGGGCTGGGAGCGTGGAGCATTCTGGGGAGCACTTTCGTTGGCAGCGCCCTGGCAAGTCTAAGCTTGCTTCGTGCATTGCAACGCTGGCCGAAACTGCGAGTGGATCGCGCCGAGTTGCGGGCGCTGATAGCGTTCGGCGGGCCGATCAGCCTCGAGCTTCTCATGGTCGGTGTGACCACGCGGGTGTTCAGCCTGCTCTTCGGGATTTTTCATGGCTTGACCAATCTTGGCTATTTACAATTCGCACAGCGCTTGATCGACGAGATCGCCAACTTGATACAGGGCGTCGCCTTCCGCTTCGGCCTATCTTATTTCGCCAGCATAGAGCGCGCTGGCGGCAGCTTCCTCTCGGCATTTCTACTTGGCAGCAAGATCGTCACCTTCATTGGTGCGCCGGTTTTGCTCGGGCTTGCCGCCATATCCCCTGACGCCCTCGACGCAATCATCGGATCAAGGTGGTTGCCGGCAACCAATTTCATCATTGTAGCCGCTGTCTGCTGGAGCTTAGCACTGCCCAGCGTCTTGCTCAGTTCGGCGCTACGGGCACGAGGGTTACAGAAGCCGCTTGTCATCACCTCTCTTCTGAGCTGTGGATTGTCTTTGTGCGCGTGTATGTTGACTGCCGAGAGCACGCTGCTGGTGGCGGCGATCGCCTCGGGGTCGCGGCAATTCTTGGGGCTGCCATCAGCGTTGTGGATGGCGAACCGGTATTTGCAGGTATCCCCGCGACGCTTTGTCGCAACCTTCGCGGGGCCGCTCGGTAGCGCCATCGTCATGGGCCTGCTCGTCTGGGCGCTTCGCGACCACGTCATGCAGACGTCGGCGTTGGACCGACTATGTGTATGCGTCCTCGCCGGGTTTGGTCTTTACACGTCTCTTATCATGGCCTTGGACCGGGAACCGCTAGGGGCTCTGCAGCCCTTCGTGTTCGGCCTGGTCCGGTCTGCGGCAGGAGCTCGTGCGCGATGACCCTGCTCGATACGAGCAAGCAATCAACGTGTGCTGCGCCGACTAGCGGCGAGGACACCATGCTCGCCGGCTTCCAAAGCTTTCCGGAGTGTGACGAATGAGCGCCAGCAATCCCACTATTGCGGCGGTAATCGCCAGCTACAATTATGCTCGTTACCTGCCACAGACGCTGGACAGCGTCCTGGCTCAAACGCCCGCTTTTGACGAGATTGTTGTCGTCGACGATGGTTCGACCGACGACTCCATGAAGGTGCTGGCTCGATACTCCGACCGAGTGGTAATCCTGAGCATACCCAATGGTGGTCAGTTGGGCGCCTACAGAGCTGGGATCAACGCGACTACGTCGGAATACATCTACACCCTGGACTCCGACGACTTCATTGTGCCTAACACGGTGTCACGCCTACACGCGGCTCTCGCCGAGCGTCCAGCCAAGCTGCAGTTCCAGCTGCGCGGCGTTGATGATGAGGGCGCCAGCCTCGATTCAACGTTTCCGACCTATCCGAGATTTTACGATGCGGCATCGATGCGCCAGGACAATGCGGCCCTAGGTTTTTACATCTGCGCGCCGACGTCGGGTAATGTTTTTAGCCGTCGGGCGCTTCAGCGTTTGGACCTTGACGCTTTCGATTCACGCGGATCAATCGACAGTACTCCGGCGCTGGCTATGCCTTATCTGGGGGAGATCGTGTCGCTCAACGAACCACTGGTCTCTTATCGCGTACACGAAGGCAGTGAGAGCGGCTGGAGCAAACCGACGACGGCGTTGCTGCGTCGGGAGATCCGCCTTTTTGACACGTCATGGCGAGAGGTCCTGCAGACGCTTGCCTTTGATACGGTTCCCGGCGCACGCGCGGTGCCGCTCTACACTCGCGAACGCGAGATGATGATTGCGTGTCTCGACGGCGCGCTTTTCGTCGGCCATCTTGTTTGGTCGTATACGGCGCAGCTTTGGAGAACTCATCTTCCGCTCAAGCAGAAGCTGCTTTTGAGCCTGTGGGCGTCAGCTTTGCTGGTGCCGTCCGTCGGACTGCGGCGCTACTGCATACGGGTCAAACGCTCCTCGGTGAACCGACCGAGGGTGATGCAGACCGTTTTGAAGCTGTTTACGGGTGTTCGCTCGCTGCGTGGATCAGGTAGTCAGCAGTTAGCAGTGAAGAGGCGCTGATGGGGTGGAAAAGCCGACTCGTTGAGCCTTTGATGTCGGTGGCGGGCAGGTTCGGCGCCACAGGCACCGACCCTTGCCGCAAGATGCCCAACGAAATTCTTGTCTTGCGGCCCAGTGACTTGGGCGACCTGTTGACGACCACACCGATTTTTCAGGCGTTGCGGCGGGGTTTTCCCACCACCCGGATCGTTGCGGCCGTGGGTAGCTGGGCGCGCCCGATCGTCGAGAATAATCCTTTTATCGACGAAATCGCTGAGCTTGACCTTCCCTGGAGCAACAAGTTTGTCAAGGACCAGTCTTGGCCGGCGTTGCTCCGCTTTCTCGCCGTCTCGCCGCAAGTTGCGGCTTTGCGACAACGGCAGGGTTTTGACGCCGGCATCGACGTCCTCGGCAGCCATGTCGGTGTCCTCACGTTGCTGCGGCTCGGCGTGCGCCATCGTGTCGGATTGCGCGGTTATCGCGGCGGTTCGTCAGCCTGTCAGCAGTCCGTCAACTGGACCGACAGCGTGCATGTCTGTCACACGGCGCTGCTGCAAGCCGAGATGCTTGGTGCGAGCCTGTTGCCGGAAGCGCGGCCGCAGATTTACCTGAGTGCGGCCGAACGCGAAGAGGCGAGCCGGATTTGGGCTGCGGGTCGAGGGGACGGTCGCTTTCGGCTTCTCGTCAGTTGTGGCGGCGGCCTCAAGGAGAAATGCTGGCCTGCTGACGCGCTTGGGTCGGCGCTGCGCCAGTTGTCAGACGTGATGAGAGGAGAGACCGGTGCGCCGAACATCGTCCTCGTCGGTGGCAAGGCGGACCGCGAACGTGCGGCGCAGGTCATGGCTGCCGACGTGCCTGGGCTGCGGTCAATGTGTGGTGAGACCTCACTCCGGTGCACGTTCGCGCTGACCGAACAGGCGGACCTCGTGGTGACGAACGCCTCCATGTTGCTGCATGTCGCAGCCGCGTTTCACCGGCCGACAGTTGCAGTTCTGGGAGGTATGCACACTGATGCTGAAGAACATGATCGTCTGTGGGGCTACCCGCCACCCTATGCGAGTGTTTCTGCAGCAACACGGGGCGGCTGGCCGTCACCAGAACAGGTTGTGTCTACGATAATGGCGGCTGTCGAGAGCAACACTGGTTTGCTGGCGTATGCGCAGCCGTAAGCCTCGAGGTGAGTGAAAGCCTCGTGTCGTCCCCAAGTTGAGGACACGTCAGTTGCGCTTCGGGCTGCCGTCTGCGTTCGGATAATCGGTAAGGGAGTGGCTGCACTGTAGTCTACACGCCTTGGGCGCCGTGCCTGGTACCAACCCTACGCAGCCTGCTGCCATCAGATGGCCAAGTCCAGCCTGTCCTCAGCCTTGACCTTCCCATGGTGGCAAGCCCCATATCCTGTGGCGTTGGAGGAGCAAGCGTCATGGACCAGGGTGTTCTGGATCGCGACCGGCCCGGCGCGGCGTCGGTCGGGGCCAAGCTGGATGTCGGCATTGTCGGGATGAGCTGTGCCGCCTGCGTGCGCAGGGTGGAACGGGCGGTCGCCGCCGTGCCTGGCGTCCTTGCGGTCTCGGTCAATCTGGCGACCGAACGGGCCTCGGTGACGCCGGGCACGGATTTTTCCGCAGGCACGCTCGCCGATGCCCTCGCGGCGGTCGGCTACCCGGCTGCAATGGACAGCCTGGACTTCGCGATCACCGGCATGACGTGCGCGTCCTGCGCCGGTCGGGTGGAGCGGGCGCTGCTGGCGATGCCGGGCGTGCGTTCGGCCGAGGTCAATCTGGCGACGGAGCGCGCACGGGTCGAAGTGCTGGCCGGCACGTCGGGTCTTGGCGAGCTGACGGCGGCGGTTCGCCGGGCTGGTTACAAGGCTGCTCCTGCGAATACCGGCATCGCGCCGGACGCTGCCGCGGCGGCCCGGGATCGCAGGGCGCGGTTGGACGGGCTGATGGCGGCGCTCGCGCTTGGCGTCGCCGCGCCGCTATTCCTGCCCATGCCGCTGGCGCTGCTCGGAGTGGCGGTGACGCTGCCCGGCTGGGTGCAGCTCGTGCTCGCCGGGGTGCTGCAGCTCGTATTCGGCGCGCGGTTCTATCGCGGCGCCTGGAAGGCGTTGCTCGGCGCCGCCGGCAGCATGGATACCTTGATTGCGCTCGGCACCAGCGCGGCCTTCGGGCTGAGCGCGTGGGAGCTGGCGGCGGGCCGAGGCGGGCCCCAAGGCGGGCAGCTGTATTTCGAAGCCTCGGCGGCGGTGATCGCCCTCGTGCGTCTTGGCAAGTGGCTGGAAGCGCGAGCGCGGCGTCAAGCGGGCGAGGCGGTCCGCGCGCGCGAGCATCTGCGCCCCGCGCGCGCGCGCGTCCGCCGCGGCGGCGACGAGTTGGACGTTGCGAGCGCGGACCTGCGCCCGGGTGACCTGCTGGTGGTCCGGCCCGGCGAACGCATCGCGGCGGACGGGATCGTGCGCGAGGGCACGGGCAGCGCCGATGAAAGTCTGCTGACCGGCGAAAGCCTGCCGGTGTCGAAGCAGCCAGGCAGCCGCGTGCTGGGCGGCGCACTGAACGGGCAAGCCCGTCTGGTTGCGGAGGTGACGGCGGTCGGCGCCGAGAGCCAGCTCGCCCGCATGGTCCGGCTGGTTGAGGATGCGCAGGCCGGCAAGCCGCCCGTGCAACGACTGGTCGACCGTGTGAGCGCCGTGTTCGTACCCGTGGTGGTCGGCATCGCCATCCTGACATTCGCAGGCTGGTGGCTTGTCGGCGCCGGCATCGCAGCCTCGGCGGTGAACGCCGTCGCCGTGCTGGTGATCGCCTGCCCCTGCGCGCTCGGCTTGGCGACGCCCGCCGCCATCATGGTTGGCACCGGCACCGCCGCCCGCCACGGCATCCTGATCCGCGACGCCGCGGCACTGGAACAGGCAAGCGCGATTCGCACCGTGGTGTTCGACAAGACCGGCACGCTGACGTCAGGCCGGCCGGAGCTGGTCGCGCTTCATCCGGCGGCGGGCATGGCCGAGGCAGATGTGTTGCGACTGGCCGCGGCGCTGCAGGCCGGCAGTGAGCATCCGCTTGCCGGCGCGGTTCTGGCCCGTGCCGACAGCGCAACCATCCCTGCCGCCCAGGGCGTGCGCGCCTTGCCAGGGCGGGGCCTGGAGGGCGAGGTCGAGGGCCGATCGCTCCGGCTCGGCAGCGCCCGGCTCATGCGGGAGACCAGCGTCGACCTCGCGGCGCTGGCGGCAGAGGCGGCGACGCTGGAGAGGGCCGGTCGCACCGTCTCCTACCTGGCCGAGGCAGGCCGGCTGCTGGGGCTGTTCGGTTTTGGCGATGTCGCCAAACCAAAGGCGGCGGCGGCGGTGGCGGCTCTGCGCGGTCGCGGGCTGCATGTCGTCCTGCTGACCGGCGACAACCAGGGTGCCGCCGAGACGGCGGCCCGGGCGCTCGGCATCGCGGATGTGCGAGCC
>CAXTSD010000014.1:0-16918 GCA_964246775.1 uncultured Acetobacteraceae bacterium
CAGGTCGGTCTGGCTGTGCGCGGCCCCGTCGGCGCCGACGATCCGGCCGCCGGCGAACTGCAGCGAGCCGCGGTCGCGGCCGGCGAACGGGCCTGCCGCGGAGACCGCGACGTCGAGCAGCTTTTCGCGCAAGGCGAGCGCCGCCTGGTGCACGGCGGAGCCGGCCGAGCCGGTGGTGATCGAGCCGCCGGAGACCGGGCCGGAGGGCAGGTCGCTGTCGCCGAGCTCGACCCGGACGTGCTCGTCGGCGATGCCGAGCGCGTCGGCGGCGACCTGGCCGAGCACGGTGTAGGCGCCGGTGCCGACGTCGTGCGCCGAGGTGCGCACGCGCAGCAGACCATCGCCGGAGAGTGCGACGTGGGCCGCCGAGGGCGCCATCGCCGAGGGGTAGGTGGCGGTGGCGACGCCGTAGCCGACCAGCGTGCCGTCCGGCGTCGTCATCGAGCCGATGCCGGGGGTGCGCCTGCTCCAGCCGAAGATCTCGGCGCCGCGTTCAAAGCACTGCCTGAGCGAGCGGCTGCTCCAGGGCAGGCCGGATACCGGATCGGTGGCCGGCTCGTTCTTCAGCCGCAGCGCGATCGGGTCCATGTCGAGGGCGACCGCCAGTTCGTCAACGGCGCTCTCATAGGCGAAGAACGACGGCGCCTCGGCCGGCGCGCGCTGGAAGCCCGGCGTGTTCACGTCGGTGGCGATCGTCGATTCGCGGGTGCGGATGTTGGGGATCGCATACATCCGCGCGGTGACGTGGGTGCCCGGGAAGGCGACGTGGTCGAGCGCGGCGCGCTGGCCGACCGCCTCGTGGATCATCGCGACCATGCTGCCGTCGCGCTCGGCGCCGAGCGCGATGCGGTTCCTGGTCGCCGGGCGGAACGAGCCGACGCTGAACATCGCCTCGCGCGACACCACCAGCTTGACCGGCCGGCCGAGGCGCTGCGCCGCCGTCGCCACCAGCACGGTATGCGGCAGGATCGTCGCCTTGCCGCCGAACGCGCCGCCGACATAGGGGCAGATGATGTGCACGTCCTCGACCGGGATGCCGAAGATGGTGGCAAGCCCGGCGCGGCTGCCGACCACCCACTGGCTCGGGCACTCGATGGTAAGCTTGCCGTCGTTCCAGCTCGCCGTGGTGCTGTACAGCTCCATCGGGTTGTGGTGCTGGCTCGGCGTCAGGTAGGTCTGGTCGATGCGCACCGGGGCGCGCGAGAACGCCTCGTCGGCGTCGCCGATGCGCACCGCCGGCTCATCTTCGGTCTCGGTGTGGTGGCCGGGCTCGTCCATATCGGCCGAGGCGTGCTGGGTCGCGTAGTCGAGATTGAGCGCGCGCGCCGCCTGCTCGGCCGCTTCCTGGGTGTCGGCGACGACGAGGCCGACGATCTGGCCGGCGTAGTGCACCTCGTCCGAGCTGAGCGGCATGAAGGAGGATTGCATGTGGCCGCCCTTCATCGCGAAGGTCTCGCCGCCCAACCCCTGGTTCATGTCGCGATGGGTGAGCACCAGTTGCACGCCCGGAACCGCCTCGGCGGCCGCGCTGTCGATGCGGGTGATGCGACCGCGGGCGACGGCGCTGAGGGTGAGGGCTGCATAGGCGGTGCCGGGATGGCCGAAATCGGCGGCGTAGCGAGCGCTGCCGGTGGCCTTGGCGGCGGCGTCGCGACGGGTGGCGGGAAATCCGATGCTGCCATCCATGCCAGTGTCGCCCGCTTGCGGCGGAGCCGGCGCGGCTCGCCGCGAGCAGCGCCGCCCGCGCGACGACGCGGGCGCCGAGCTCCATCTTGAAGGCGTTTTCGGCGAGCGGCTGGGCGGCCCTGAACGCCTGCCGGCCGGCGGCGAGCGCGGTCTGCTCGCTCAGCACGACGCCGGCCAGCGCCGCCTCGGCCGCCTCCGAGCGCCAGGGTTTGCTCGAGACGCCGCCGAGTGCCACGCGGGCGGCGCGCACCGTGTCGCCCGCCATCTCGAGCGCCACCGCCGCCGAGACGACGGCATAGGCGTAGCTCTGCCGGTCGCGAACCTTGAGGTAGGTCGAGCCCCGCCCGGCCGGGCTCGCCGCGACCAGGATGGCGGTGATGATCTCCCCCGGCGCCAGCGTGGTCTCGCGCGCCGGGTCCTCGCCATAGGCGATGTGCAGGGCGGCGAACGGGATGGTCCGGCTGCCGGAGGGCGAGCGTATTTCGATACGGGTGTCGAAGGCGGCCAGAGCGGTGCCCCAATCGCCGGGATAGGTGGCGACGCAGTGCCGCGAGCCGCCGAACAGCGCCATCTCGCGAGTCACCCCGTCCTGGGCGGCGCAGCCGCTGCCTGGCAGGCGCTTGTTGCAGGCAGAGACGCCGTCGCGGAAATACACGCAGCGGGTGCGCTGCAGCAGGTTGCCGCCGACCGTTGCCGCGTTTCGCAACTGTTGCGAGGCGGCAAGCTGCAGGCTTTCGGCGAGTGCGGGGTAGTCGCTGAGCAGAACCGGGTCTTCGGCGACGTCCGCCATGCGGGCGAGCGCGCCGAAGCGCAGCACCGGCCCGCCCGTATCCACCAGGGCAAGCTCAGGCAGGTGGCCGATATCGATGACGCTCGACGGCGCCGCGAGGTCGCCGCGCATCTGATCGACCATCGTCGTGCCACCGGCGAGCAGGGCGGCGCCGGGCGCAACCGCGAGCCGGCAGGCCTCGTCGAGGCTTGCCGGGCGGGCATAGGTGAAGGGCTGCATCAGGCGGCCTGCCGCCGGGTTTCCGCCGCCGCGACCTCGCGCACCGCGGCGACGATGTTCGGATAGGCGCCGCAGCGACACAGATTGCCGCTCATGTACTCCCGTATCTCGGCGTCGCTGCCGGCGTGCCCTTCGCGCACGCAGGCCACTGCGGACATGATCTGGCCGGGCGTGCAGTAGCCGCACTGCATGGCGTCGTGGGCGACGAAGGCGGCCTGCATCGGGTGCAGCGCGCCGTCGGCATCCGCCAGGCCCTCGATCGTGCGTATGACCTGCCCTTCGGCGGCGGCGGCGAGCGTCAGGCAGGCGAGCTGGCGACGACCATCGATATGCACCGTGCAGGCGCCGCAGGTGCCGTGGTTGCAGCCGACCTTGGTGCCGGTCAGGCCGAGATGCTCGCGCAGCGCGTCGAGCAGGGTGGTCCGCGTGTCAAGCGCCAGGGCGTGGTCGCGGCCGTTCACGTGCAGGGTCAGGCGATGGAGGGCGTCGGCAGGCGTGAGATCGGGCATGGTCGGCGGATGTCCTCGGGCGGCGAACTGAACTGTGTGGGAACGGGCGCGCGTCGGTGGCGTTCCCTGCGCCGGCTCGCCTCGGCTCGGCGTTCGTTCCCACTCGCCGCCGCGCTGCCCCCGCCCCTCCCCGCCGGCATTGTTGCCGTGTCGCGGGATGCCTGTTATGTCCGCTCACCCCAATTGGGAGGACTGCTCTGCTGTCGTGTGAGCAAACCGTGCTGGATCAGGTGCTTGACGTCGTCCGATCGTTCGACGGCATCTCTCCCGAGCTGGCGCGCAGCCTGTCGGCCGACACCAACGTGGTGCGCGACCTGAACCTCGATTCGGTCGCGGTGATGGATTTCGTGATGGCGCTGGAGACGAGGTTCGACACCATCATACCGATCGACCTGATCGCCCGGGCGGAAACCATCGGCGATCTCGCGCATCTGCTCGCCGCCCCGTCCCGGCAGGCGCGTCACTAGTCCATGCTGGCGAAATACCATGATCTGAAGCAGGCGCTCGCTCGCCTGGACGGCGGCGAGTGCAATCCGTTCAACGTGGTGTTCGATCGGATCGTCTCGCCGACCGAGGCGGTGCTCGGCGACCGCGACATCCTGCTGCTCGGCACCAACAACTATCTCGGCCTGACGCTCGACGAGAGCTGCATCAGCCACGCGACCAGCGCCCTGCGCCATGAAGGCACCGGCACCACCGGCTCGCGGATCGCCAACGGCTCCTATGGCGGGCACGCGGCGCTTGAGCGCAAGATCGCCGGTTTCCTCGGCCGGCGCGCCGCCATGGTGTTCACCACCGGCTACCAGGCCAATCTCGGCGCGATCTCGGCACTTGCCGGCCGCGACGACACCCTGCTGCTCGACGCGGACAGCCATGCGAGCATCTATGACGGCGCGCGCCTCAGCAATGCCAGCGTCACCCGCTTTCGCCACAACGATCCGGCCGACCTGCACCGCCGACTGCGGCTTCTCGACGCCGCGAGCGAGCGCGGGCCCGGCCAGAAGCTGATCGTCGTCGAGGGCATCTACAGCATGCTCGGCGATCCGGCGCCGCTGCGCGAGATCGCCGCGATCAAGCGCGAGGCCGGCGCCTACCTGCTGGTCGACGAGGCGCACTCGCTTGGCGTGCTTGGAGAGCGTGGCCGCGGCCTCGCCGAGGCGGCCGGGGTCGAGGCCGATGTCGATTTCGTGCTCGGCACCTTTAGCAAGAGTCTCGGCGGCATCGGCGGCTTCTGCGCCTCCGACCTGCCGGATTTCGAGCTGCTGCGCCTCGCCTCGCGTCCCTACATGTTCACCGCCTCGCTGCCGCCGGCGATCACCGCCGGAGTGTCGCGGGCGCTCGATCTCGTCGAGCAAAAGCCGGCCCTGCGCGCCGACCTGGCGCGCAACGCGCATCGCTTGTTCGACGGCCTGTCGGAGGCGGGCTTCGCGCTCGGTCCGGCGGCAAGCCCGATCGTCTCCGTCCGGCTGACCGATCCGAGCCTCGCCGCCGCGTTCTGGAGCAGGCTGCTGGCGCGCGGCATCTACGTGAACCTGGCCCTGCCGCCGGCGACGCCGGATCGACACTCGCTGCTGCGCACCAGCGTCAGCGCCGTGCACAGCACTGCCCAGATCGACGCCGCGATCAGCACGATCGCCGATATCGGCGCCGAACTCGGCGTCGTCGCTGCCCGCCATAGAGCGGCTGCGGCGCAATAGCGGCGCGTGAGCGGCGCGTGAGCGGCCCTGGCCGGCGCGGTGCCGGCTGCCTTGCTTGACAGCGGATGTTGCGATCGTCACTCGATGAGGGCAAGGAGTGCCGGATGTATACGAACTGGCGGAAACACGGGCAGAACTTCAATCTTGCCCGGATGGGCCTGCGTGATCTGCTTGCCGCCTATGGCAGCCATCCTGCCGTTCACCTTTATGCGGCGCTCGCCTTGGCGAGCCTTGGCTTGGCAATCCATTATTCGGCTGCCTTGTGGCCCTTGCTGCTTACGGTTGTGGCGACCGTCGTGACCTACCCGGTCGTCTGGTACGTGTTGCACCGCTTCATCCTGCATGGGCGCTTTCTGTATCGCTCGCGGCTGACCGCGCCGTTGTGGAAGCGCATCCATTTCGACCACCACCAGGATCCGCACCGGATGGACGTGCTGTTCGGCTCGCCGCTGCACACCTTGCCGACGCTGCTCGTCATTCTGGTGCCGATCGGCTACCTGATCGGGCAAGGGCTCGCCGGCGCCGCGTCCGCGGTCTGCACCGGGCTGCTGATCACCTGCGGCTACGAGTTCTGCCATTGCGTGCAGCACCTCAACTTCCGGCCGCGCCGGCGCTTCCTGCGCCGGATGAAGGAGTTGCACCTCGCGCACCATTTCCATCATGAGCAGGGCAATTTCGGCATCACCTCGTTCGCCATCGACCGCGCGCTTGGCACATTCTACGGCTCGGCACGGCTGAGGCCACGCTCGCCGCACGTGTTCAATCTCGGCTACGACGTCGACGAGGCGTCACGCTATCCGTGGGTCGCCGAGCTGTCCGGCGAGCCGCCGCGCGACCGGCTGGTCCGGCAGGTGCGTGACGGCGGCAAGGCGGCGTGAGCACCGCCTCGTCGCAACGCGACGTCGCCATCGTTCCCGTCTCGAGCCGCATCGCCCTCAGGCGCAGTCCGCCGCTCGCGCCGACGCCGACGCTGAGCGGCATCGCCCAGCGTCGCGGCGATTTCGCGACCCTGATCGAGGCGCTCGACTACGCCGCCGGCGGCAACAGCGGCCTCACCTTTTATTCGGTGCGCGGCGAGGTGTCGGCGGCGTTGCCGTATCACGAGCTGCGGCGCGACGCGCGGGCCCTGGCGCGACGCCTGATCGGTCTCGGCCTGCGGCGCGGCGAGCGCGTCGCCATGATCGCCGAAACCCATCCGGACCTGGTCTGCGCGTTTTTCGCCTGCCAGTACGCGGGGCTGACGCCGGCGCCGCTGCCGCTGCCGCTGGCGTTCGGCGGTCGCGAGACCTACGTCGCGCATGTCGGCCGCATGGTCACCGCCGCCCGCGCCACGGCGTTGCTCGCGCCCGCCTCGCTGATCGAGTGGTTTGCGCCGGAAGCATCGTCGCTCGGCCTCGAGTTGTGCAGCACCGTCGCGGCGTTGCGCGAGGCGACGCCATCGACGGTCGCCCTGCCGGCAATCGGCGCCGAGGACACCGCCTATTTGCAGTTCTCCTCCGGCAGCACGCGCTTCCCGCTCGGCGTCGCGGTGCAGCAACGGGCGCTGATGGCGAACGCCTCGGCGATCCTCGGCCACGGCCTGCGGATCCGCCCCGACGATCGCGCCGTCTCCTGGCTGCCGCTGTCGCACGACATGGGGCTGGTCGGGTTCCTGCTCAGCCCGCTCGCCGGCCAGGTCACGGTCGACCTGCTGGCGACACAGGATTTCGCCCGCCGGCCGCAGCTCTGGCTGTCGCTGATCTCCGCCGGCCGCGGCACGATCTCCTACAGCCCGAGCTTCGGCTACGACCTATGCACCCGTCGCGCCCGGCAGGTCACCTCGCCGGGACTTGACCTGTCATCGTGGCGGATCGCCGGCATCGGCGGCGACATGATACGGCCCGCCGCACTCGACAGCTTCTCGACCGCGTTTGCGCCCTGCGGCTTCGACCGGCGCGCCTTTCTGCCGAGCTACGGCATGGCCGAGGCGACGCTGGCGATCAGCTTTGCGCCGGCGGGGCGCGGCGTCGAGACCGACAGCATCGATCTCGACCGGCTCGAGCAGCAGGCGCTCGCCGTACCAGTGCCGCACGGCGCGGCGCGCAGCCGCACCGTCGTGCTGTGCGGCACCGCGCTGCCTGATCACGAGATCGAGATACGAGACGGCGACGGCGCGGTGCTGGCGGAGCGCCACGTCGGCCGCATCTTCGCCCGCGGCGCCAGCCTGATGCAGGGCTATGACGGGCGCCCGGACGAGACACGCGCGGTGCTCGCGGCGGATGGCTGGCTTGACACCGGCGACCTCGGCTACCGGCTGGGCGACAGCCTGGTCGTCACCGGCCGCGCCAAGGAGCTGATCATCATCAACGGCCGCAACATCTGGCCCCAGGATCTCGAATGGACGGTCGAACAGGCCGTCCCGATGGTCAGGACCGGCGACGTCGCCGCGTTCTCCATCGACGAAAACGGCATCGAGGTGCTGATCCTGGCGGTCGAAGCGCGCGGGCTCGCCGATGCGATGGCGGCCGAGACGCTGCGCGAGGCGATCGGCGGCGCGGTGCGGGCGCAGCACGGGCTGGACGGACGGGTGGTGCTGATCGCCCCAGGCAGCCTGCCCTACACCTCCTCGGGCAAGCTTAGCCGCAGCACGGTGCGCCAACGCTACCTCGCCGAGACGCTGCCGACGATTACTGCCGGGCCGGTTTGACTGCCGTTGAGAGCGAAAGAAAGCGGTTCTTTTTCGAGAAAAAGAACCAAAAAGCTTTTGTTCGTTACGCTGTAGGCTTCGGCATCTTCTTAGCTTTCGGGTAGCCCCAGCAGCTGCCGGCGCAGCTCCGGTGACGGCGGGTGGGCGCCGATGAAGCCCGCCAGCAGGTGATAGCCTAGGTCGCGATTGAAGCTGCCGATCGAGCGGTCGTTGGCCAGCACCTGCACGCCGCGCGAGGTGAAGATGTAGGTGGAGCTGTCACCCGGCTTCACCGCCGGCGCCGCCGCCACCAGCCGCTCGAAATCGCCGCGATCCGAGTCGGCGCAGCCGCCGCTGCCGCAGTTCGCCAGCTCGCCGGCGCGATACTCATGCTCGACCTCGGCCTTCGTTCCGGCATGCAGGAATTTCAGCACGATCACCTTGTCCTCCGGTGAGGCCAGTATCTGCTGCGCATCGTGGCTCGGCCGCGACAGGTACAGTCCGGCGACATAGATCCTGACGCTGAATATCGTGACCGTGCGCAGCCCGATGCCGTTCAGCACCAGGGTTCGTCCATCGACAGCGTAGCTTTGCGGCAGGGTGACGCCGGCCAAGCTGGCCGCCTCGGCGCCGGTCCCGATCGCCGCCAACAGCAACACGGCCGCAAGCCTTCGGATCATCCAAGCTCTCCAAACGCGTCCCGCCAAGGCCCGGCAAGCGTGCATCGCTCGGGCTTGAGGCCGTTACGTTTAGCGAAGCCGGGCCGGTTTGGCGACTTGCATGTTCAATCATCAGCGGCGCCAATAAGCGCGCGATGACAGGTCCCGCACCTTCTCGGATGCCGAGTGCCACAGCCGGTGTCGGCCGGCGGCGGATACTTGGCGCCGCCGGGGGCACTGCCGGGCTCGCGCTGGCGCCGCTGCTCGGCGGCTCCGGCCCTGCCGAGGCGGATGTCAGCCGCTCGCCCGATGTGGTCGTGTTCTGCGACCCAACGCTGCGCCCCTGCCTCGCTCATCTTGGCCAGTCGTTCCGGCGACAGGGCGGCGCGTCGCTTGCGGTGATCTGCGCGCCTGCCGGGATCATCGCGGCGCAACTCGCGCGCGGCGAGCGCAACGATGTGGTCATCACTCTCGAGCCGGTGTTGGCGCGGCTGCAGGCCGCCCAATTGGTCGAGGGTCAGACCGCGATCGGCGCCTGGCGCAACCGCGTCACCATCGCCGGCCCCGAGCCCAACCTCACGGCGCCGTCGACGCCCGACCAGCTCTCCGCGCAACTGCAGGACGGCAAGCTCGGCGCGCCCGATCCTAGCGCCAACGCGGTGTTCGACACCCCCGAACTGCTGCGCCAGCTGGGACTGCAGGCGCTCGCCGGCCAGATCGTCGGCGAGATCGACACCGGCGGCGTCAGCTTTCTGCTCAGCCGCGGCACGGTGCGTTTCGGCCTGGTGCTGAGGACCGACGCCCGGGCGCATTCGTTCGGCGAAGCCGCGGTGCCGGACGACGCCTATCCGCCGATCCGCTACCGGACGGCGCGAAACCGGCACGCGATGAGCCGCAACACGACGAATTTCTTGAGGTTCCTCGCCTCGGCGTCGGCGCGGGAGATCGTGGTGACGAGCGGTCTCGAGGTCCTCGCATGAGCCCACCCGCACCGACCGCCGACACGCCTCTTCGTGATGAGCAACGCCACCCAATGCTGCGTCGCCTGTCGCACTGGCTGCTCGCGCTCGCGATACTGATCATGATCGGCAGCGGCTGGCGTATCTACAACGACGCGCCGATCCTGCCGTTCCGGTTCCCGCTCGCCCTCACCCTCGGCGGCGACACCGACTACTCCTATGATCTGCACGGCGAATCCGGCACCGCCAACGCGATCGCCTGGCACCTCGCCGGCATGTGGCTGCTGGTCGCAAGCCTCGGCGTCACTCTCGCGCACGGCGTACTCAGCGGGCATTTCCGGCGCGACTTCCTGCCGCTGTCGCCGCGCGCGTTTTTCAGCGATTTGGCGGACGCGCTGGCCTTGCGTCTCGACCATCGGCTCGGCGTCTATAACGCGGTGCAAAAGGCGTTCTACTGGGGGGCGCTGTTTGCCGTTCTGATGATGGTGCTGACCGGGCTGTCGATCTGGAAGCCGGTGCAGCTCGGCGGCCTCACCTGGCTGTTCGGCGGCTTCGACACCGCGCGGATCGTGCATTTCTTCTTCATGTGCGCGATCGTCGGCTTCCTCGCCGTGCACGTCGCCCTGGTCATGCTGGTGCCGAAGACCTTCATTGCGATGACGCTTGGCCGCGCGACGGCGCCGACGCATCGGACGACGCGTCCGAGCGGGGCGGCGTCTGAGCAATGAGCCCTGCTCGTCCCGGCGACCGGCGGAGCGTCGGGGCGACGCTGGGCCGCCGCCGCCTGCTCGGCCGCAGCCTCAGCCTCGGTGCGCTGACGATGCTGACCGGCTGTGACATCAGCGACAACGAGGCGGTGCAGCGGGCGCTTGCCGCGATCTCGCGCTGGAATGACGACGTGCAGTCGGCGCTGTTCAACCCGGACCGGCTGGCCCGCGAGTTCGCCGCCTCGGCGCTCAGCGCGACGGACCGCTTCAACGCCTATTACGGCAAGAACGACGTCCCGCGATTGGACGCCGGCAGCTACCGACTGTCGCTCGCAGGAGCAATCGCCGACAAGCAGCCCTGGCGCGTCGCCGATTTCGCCGCCCTGCCGCAGATCCGCCAGATCACCCGCCACATCTGCGTCGAAGGCTGGAGCTATATCGGCCAATGGGGCGGCCCGACGCTCGCGAGCGTCCTGCACCGTATCGGCGCCGACACCACCAGGCGCTACGTCGGCTACGAATGCGCCGACGGCTACTATGGCGGCATGGACATGCGCACGGCGCTGCATCCGCAAACCCTGATCGCGCTGACCCGGCGCGGCGCAACACTGGAACCGGAATACGGCTACCCGTTCAAGATACGCATTCCGACCAAGCTCGGCTTCAAGAACCCGAAATTCGTCGTCACCCTGTTCGTGACCGACCGCCGTCCGGCCGGCTTCTGGGAAGACCGCGGCTATAACTGGTTCAGCGGCATCTGAACGACGGTGAACCGGTCGTGAAGCAGGCCAGGTCAGGTCCGCCGCTCAGCCGTGATAGCCCGCCCAAACCCATTCCAGGGCTTCCGGCAGCGTCTGCGCGACCGTATCTCTGTCGACATGGTTGGCGTTGCGCGAGAACACGAACTGGTAGGCGTAACCCTTGGACGCGAGCGCCTGCGCCATGCGCTCGTTGCCCAGCACCCAATCGTGCATGCCGTCGGCAAGCGCCGGAACATAGTAGAACAGGTCCCGGTCGCCGACCTCGAACCAGTAACGGATGGGCGCGCGCGGCGTATTCGCGATGAGCGGGGCGCCGTCCGAAAGTGTCGACCGCACGATGGCGTCGCCGCTGATGCCGAGCGTCGGCGCGGTCGGGCCGCTCCAGGCGCTGTGGTATTCCCAGGCCCCGCCGGGCAACGCCGGATCGTGCGGCCATTGCTGGTTGACCATCGTCGGCGAGTAGCCGAGGACGCGGTGGTACCACTCCGGGTGAAACCAGGCCATCGTGAAGGCGGCCGCGGCGCTCGAGCTCAACCCCATGGTCATGCGGCCGTCAGGGTTCTTGGTGAGCCGGACATGCGCGTTCTGTTCGACCCTGGGCAGCACCGCCGTCTCGACCCATTCGGCATAGGCGCCGGAGACGGTGTCGTATTCGCGTCCGCGTTCGCTGCCTTGCGCGTCCTGTCCGCCTGCGGCGATGCCGATTGCGATCATCGGCGGCAGACGGCGCTCGTCTATGAGCGTGTCGAGCGTCGTGAACAGCATCCGTTCGACAAACGAGCCGGCGCCGCCATCGCCCATCACGATGAACGGCAGGACGCTGCCCGGACTATACCCGGCCGGAACGTAAACATCGACGGCGCGGGTCCAGTTGCCGGGATGGCTTCCTGTGACAAGCAGGTCGGAGCGATCGTCCGCTGCGCTCGACGCGGTATTGACGGCCTGGTTCCGGCAGCCATTCGCATCGTCGCGGATCAGCCCTGGGCGGAAGATGCGGCTGTCGGCCGAGCTCATGGTGAAGGAGCGGACGCTGCCGGCCGGAATGCCCGGACGCGCGGTTGTCTCCTCAGCGGCGGCGTGCGTCGGGCCGATGATGAAATTGCCGATCGCGTTCGCTGACGGGACGCTGCCGTCCCGCAGCGCGGTGGCGTGCGGATAGTTCGGATTGTCGGGATCGCGCGTCGGCGGCGTGGTTTTCAGGTCAAGCCCGGTCGTGTCGATGAAGTAGGCAGCCGAGGGCACCGACGTGTGGGCGCCTCGCGGCAGCATTCCGTTCGCCGGCGTGCAGGACGCCGCCGCGGCGGCCGGTGCCGCAAGCGCAATCAGCAACACGATGCCGGGGCGGACAAACCGGGTTTTACTCATGTCGGCAACGGCGCCTTTCTGATCGACCGGTCAGCGTCCGGCTCGCGGGAACTCGTTCGGACGATTGTCTAAATCGGCTGCCATGGTAGTATGATGGCAATCAAGTGAGGAGACTTCCCGTGAGCCAGACCAGCAACGCCGCGCGCCCTCCCCATCAAGGATCGAAGCTGAAGATCAGCGAGACGATCCTCAAGACGTCGCGTATGGAAGCGATGAAGGGTTGGTACAGGACCATCCTGGCGATCGATCCGTTCTTCGAGCGCACGCCGGACCCGCAAACCAAGCCGCTCGACCTCGGCGGCCAGACGCGCGCGTCCGACCTCAAGATGTGCTTCTTCCGCCTCTCGACCGACTATCCTTACGTTCAGACGATCGGGATTTTTGAAGAGCCCGGCACCGCGGACCAGGCGCCGAAGGGCGTGCCCGGCCTGCACCACATGCAATTGATGTGCGGCTCGATCGCCGAGCTGGTCGAGAAGTACGAAGAGCTCGGCACCCACGGCATGAGCCCGCACCGCAGCGCCAATCACGGGCCGATGACCAGCTTCTACTACCGCGATCCCGACGGCAACAACGTCGAGATAACCGCGCAGAACTATCCCTCGCTCGAGGCGATGGTCGAGTTCATGAGCAGCGAAGGCTTCAAGAACAACCCGTCCGGCGCCGAGATCGATCCGGCCGGCTTCGTCGCCGACTTCCGCAAAGGCACGCCGGTCGAGCAACTGGTGAAGCTGCCGGCCTGAACTTCGTGCCGAGGCGGCCCCGGCCCCAAACGCCGCGGCGGGGGGGCCCCCCCGGCGGCCCAGCGCGCCTCGATCCCGCTGCTGAGCGGCCACTGGGTCAGCCTCGACCTCGGCTGGCGGCTCGGTTTTGGCATCGGCGGCGCGCTCGGGCTCGGCGTGCTGATGCTGCGGGCTTGGGTGCCGGAAAGCCCGCGCTGGCTGATCGCGCATGGCCGCGAGGCGGAGGCGCGCCGGGTGATGGACGGCATCGAGACGCGGCTGTGCCTGCGCGGCGCCGTGCTGCCGCCGGTGGCACCCGGCCACGCCGCGACCTGCCGCGCGAGCCACGGTCTCACCGAGGTCGCCGCCGCCATGCTCGGCCGCTACCGGATGCGCAGCCTGCTCTGCCTCACGCTGATGGCGTCGCAGGCCTTCCTGTTCAACGCCGTGTTCTTCACCTACGGCTTGGTCATGCAGTCGTTCTACCACGTGCCGGGACAGGCGATGGGCCTGCGCATCCTGCCGCTCGCCGCCGCGAGCTTCCTCGGCCCGCTGCTGCTCGGCCCGCTGTTCGACAAGGTCGGCCGGCGCGCGATGATCAGCGGCACCTACGCGCTCTCGGCCGTGCTGCTCGCCATCACCGCCCTGCTGTTCGGCGGCGGGCTGCTCACCGAGCAGACGCAGACGATCGCCTGGGTGCTGATCTTCTTCGTCGCCAGCGCCGCCGCGAGCTCCGCCTATCTGACCGCAAGCGAGATCTTCCCGCTCGAGGCGCGCGGCCTCGCCATCGCCCTGTTCTACGCCGCCGGCACCGGCGTCGGCGGTATCATCGCACCCTACGTGCTCGGCACGCTGATCGGCACCGGCAGCGCCTGGGCGGTCAGCGGCGGCTACCTCGCCGCGGCGGCGCTGATGCTTGTCGCGGCGGGCGCCGAGATCGCGATCGGCGTGGATTGCGAGTGCCGGTCGCTCGAGAGCCTGGTGTTGCCGCCTTGAGTGGCAAGGCAAGTAAGGCCAGAGGCTTTGCCTCTGGACTCCATTAAAGGCGTAGCCTTTAAAATCCATTTATTAAATAACGGATTGCAAAGGCTCCGCCTTTGCTGGGGTCAAGGGGCAAAGCCCCTTGCCTTATGCTTGTCTTTGCTAACGCTTAACGCTGGTAGCGACGTCTAGCCAGACGGCGAGCAGCAGGATCACGCCTTTCACGATCATCTGCCAGAACGTGTCGACGCTCAGCATCGACATGCCGTTGTCGAGCGTCGCCATGATCAGGGCGCCGATCAGGGCGCCGAACACGGTGCCGGCGCCGCCGCGCATCGAGGTGCCGCCGATGATGCAGGAGGCGATGGCGTCGAGTTCCTGCAGCGAGCCGGCCGAGGGCGAGCCGGCGGCGAGGCGGGCGGTGGTGCTGATGCCGGCGAGTGCGGCCATCGCCCCCATCAGCGCGAACACCAGCAGCTTCACCCGCTGCACGTTGACGCCGGAGAAGCGCGTCGCCTCGAGGTTGCCGCCGATTGCGTAGATGCGGCGGCCGAACACCGTCCGCCGTGCCATCAGGGTGAACAGGCCGAGCAGCACTAGCACGACGAGGACCGGCAGCGGCACGCCGCGATAGGCGTCGCAGACGGCGATGAAGCCGAAGATCACCACCGCCGCGGCGGCGACGCGCAGGCCATCCGCCCACAGCGCCGGCGGCGCTAGGCCGTGCGCGGCGCGACGGCTGCGCGTGCGTATCGTGATGACGGCGATGGCTCCGAACAGCAGGGCGGCGAGCGCGTAGCCGGCGAGGTCCGGCAGGTAGCTTTGCGCGACGGCGACCAGGCTGTCCGAGACCGGTGCGATGGTGGCGCCGCCGGTGATGCCGAGCAGCACGCCGCGAAAGGCGAGCAGGCCGGCCAGGGTCACGATGAACGAGGGCACGCGCAGATAGGCGACGAAGTAGCCGTTGAAGGCGCCGATCGCCGCGCCGACGGCGACGACGAGGGCGATGTTTACGACCAGCGGCAGGTGGAAGCTGACGTCGGCGATCGCGGCGATGCCGCCGAGCAGGCCGAGCAGCGAGCCGACCGAGAGGTCGATCTCGCCGGCGATGATGACGAACACCATGCCAGAGGCGAGCATGCCGGTGATCGCCATCTGGCGCAGCAGGTTCGACAGGTTGCGCGGGGTGAGGAAGTCGCCGTCCGTAAGCTCGCCGAACAGCCCCCAGATCAGGCAGATCGCGACCACCAGCGACAGTATCTTGTAGCGGTTGAACGCGCCCTTCAGGTATTCGAGCCGGATGGTGCGGCGCCGCGCGGCGGGGGCGGCGGCGAGCTCGGGCGAGCCAGGCGCGAGGCCGGCGGCGGAGCCGGCGGGGGCGAGCGAGGTGTCGGTCATGCGGCGATCTCTCCCGAGGCTCAGGCGGCGCGCGGCAGCGGCGTGATCGCGGCCGACAGCACGCGCTCCTGGGTCAGCGTGTCGTCGTTGACGAAGTCGCCGCGCAACTGGCCTTCGCCGATGACCAGCACGCGGTCGCTGATGCCGAGCACCTCGGCGAGCTCGGAGGAGACCATGATGATCGAGACCCCGGTCTTCACCAGCGCGAACATCAGCTTGTAGATCTCGTATTTGGCGCCGACGTCGACGCCGCGGGTCGGCTCGTCGAGTATCAGCACGCGCGGGTGCGGCTCCAGCATCTTGGAGATCACCGCCTTCTGCTGGTTGCCGCCGGACAGGCTCGCGATCGGCAGCAGCGGGCTCGCGGTCTTGATGCGCATGCGTTGGATGGCGCCGTCGATGGCGCCGAACTCTGCGCTCTCGTCGATCAGGCCGGTGCCGGCGAAGCGCTCGAGCACCGAGAGCGTGATGTTGTAGCCGACGCCGAGGCCGGGGACGATGCCGTGCGCCTTGCGGTCCTCCGGCACCATGGTCAGGCCCTGGCGCACCGCCTCCTGTGGCGTGCGCAGCTGGATCACCCTGCCGTCGAGCTTGACGAGGCCGGAATGCGCGCCGCGATAGGCGCCGAACAGGGCGCTGACCAGCTCGGTGCGCCCTGCGCCGACCAGGCCGGCGATGCCGAGTATCTCGCCCTGGCGCAGCGCGAAGCTGACGTTGTCGACGCGTTTCCTTTCGCTGTTGTCCGGATCAAGGCAGGTGATGCCGATCGCCTCGAAGATCACGTCGCCGATCTCGTGCGCCTCGCGCGGGAACAGGTTGTTCATCTCGCGGCCGACCATCATGCGTATGATCGCCCCGGTGGTGAGCTCGCGCATCGGCGCCGAGCCGACGAAGCGGCCGTCGCGGATGACGGTGACGCTGTCGGCGATCGCCTCGATCTCCTCGAGCTTGTGCGAGATGTAGACGCAGGCGGTGCCGCGCGCCTTGAGGTCGCGCACCAGCTGCAGCAGGATCGCGATCTCGGATTTGGTGAGCGAGCTGGTCGGCTCGTCGAGTATGAGCAGCCGGGCGTTCTTGCTCAACGCCTTCGCGATCTCGATCAGCTGCTGCTCGCCGCCGGCGTAGCGCGACACCGGCAGGGCGACGTTGATGTGGCCCATGCGCAGGCTGGCCAACAATTTCGCCGCCTCGGCCTCCATGCGGTCGAAATCGATCAGGCCGTTGCGCATCGGCTCGCGGCCGAGAAAGATGTTTTCCGCGACCGTGAGTTGCGGCACCAGCATCAGTTCCTGGTGGATGATGACGATGCCGACCGCCTCGGTCTCGCGTATCGAGGCGGCGGCGAGCGGCGCGCCCTCCCACAATATCTCGCCGTCCCAGCTGCCGTAGGGGTAGACGGCGGAGAGCACCTTCATCATGGTCGACTTGCCGGCGCCGTTCTCGCCGCACAGCCCGACGCACTCGCCCGGGCGCACCCGCAGGTCGATCCCGTCGAGCGCTTTCACGCCCGAAAACGACTTCACGATACCGCGCATCTCGAGCAGATACTCGGACATCCGCGGCCACCCCCCTGTTGGTCGCGGAGTTGGCGCAGCGGCGGCGGCGCTGTCAAGCCTTACGTGGTGGCTCAGGAAGCAAGGCCTACTTTTTTGAAAAAAAGTAGCAAAAAACTTTTGCTTTATTGATAAAAGCTTTTTGGTTCTTTTTCTCGAAAAAGAACTGCTTTCTTCCTACATCCGCGCCGCCAATAACGAGCGATACAGCGCCAGCGTCGTCTGTGCGATGCTGTCCCAGCTGAAC
>CAXTSD010000015.1:0-7771 GCA_964246775.1 uncultured Acetobacteraceae bacterium
CGACGCCCTGCTCGGCCAGCACTTCGGCCGCCTCCTCTGAGACCGTCACCGGCAGGCCGGCCCTCTCGTCGTGCTCGATGGCGGGCGCCGCGGCCGCCAAGGCGTCGTGATCGACGCCGCCGAGCACCTCACCGTTGCGGCTCACCACCGTCCAGGTCTTGCGCTTGCTGATCGGCGGGCACTCGACGATCTTCACCGTGTCGCCGATCTGGCACACATTCGCCTCGTCGTGCGCGGCATACTTCTTCGACAGCCTAATGAACTTTTTGTAGAGCGGGTGCATGACGCGGCGATTGACCAAGACCGTAGCGGTCTTGTCCATCTTGTCGCTGGTCACCCGCCCGGTCAGGACGCGCCTTGGCATCGCCCGTCTCCTCTCAGGACTTTGCGGCGGAGACGAGTTTCTCCGCCTGGATTGTCTTGACGCGCGCGATGTCCCTGCGGACGATCCTGACGCGGCCGGCGCCCTCCTGCTGCCCGGTGGCACGCTGGAAACGCAAATTGAACTGCTCGCGGCGCAGATCAACCAACATCGTGTCGAGCTCGTCGGCGGTCTTTGCGCGAATATCGACAGGTTTCGTCATCTCACGCCTCCCCGACGCGCTGCACGAAGCGCGTCTTGATCGGCAGCTTCGCCGCGCCGAGTTGCAGCGCCTGCTGTGCGAGTTCGAGCGGCACGCCGTCGATCTCGAACATCACCCGGCCCGGCTTCACCCGCGCCACCCAGAACTCGGGCGCGCCCTTGCCGGAACCCATGCGCACTTCGGCCGGCTTGGTCGACACCGGAACATCCGGGAAGATACGTATCCAGACGCGCCCGGCGCGCTTCATCGCGCGCGTGATCGCACGACGCGCCGCCTCGATCTGGCGCGCGGTGATGCGCTCCGGCTCCAGCGCCTTGAGCCCGTAGGTGCCGAAATTGAGCACGGTTCCGCCTTTGGCGAGCCCGTGGATGCGGCCCTTGTGAGCCTTGCGGAACTTGGTCCGCTTTGGTGACAGCATTGTCTGATATCCCTAGCGCTGCGGCGCCTGCTCGGCGGCGCGCCGATCCTGCGCCGACGGGTCGTGCTGCAGGATTTCGCCCTTGAACACCCAGACCTTAACGCCGCAGGTGCCATACGTGGTCTTGGCGGTGGCGATGCCGTAATCGATGTCGGCGCGCAGCGTGTGCAGCGGCACCCGGCCTTCGCGGTACCACTCGACGCGCGCGATCTCCGCCCCGCCGAGCCGGCCGCCGCAGTTGATCCTGATGCCCTGCGCGCCGAGGCGCATCGCCGACTGCACGGCGCGCTTCATCGCGCGACGGAACGCGACCCGGCGCTCGAGCTGCTGGGCGATGTTCTCTGCGACCAGAGTCGCGTCGATCTCCGGCTTGCGTATCTCGACGATGTTGAGCGACACCTCGGCCTTCGCCATCTTGGTGAGATCCTTGCGGAGCACCTCGATGTCCGAGCCCTTCTTGCCGATGACGACGCCAGGCCGCGCGGCGTAGATCGTCACCCGCGGCTTCTTTGCCGGCCGCTCGATCACCACGCGCGAGACGCCGGCGCCGGACAGCTTCTTGCGCAGATGCGTGCGCAGCTTGATGTCCTCGTGTAGCAACCGCGAGTAGTCGTTGTTGGCGAACCAGCGCGAATCCCAGGTGCGGTTGACGCCGAGGCGCAGGCCGATCGGATTGACTTTGTGACCCATGCTCAGGCGGCCTTTCGCTCGAAATCGCGCTTGACCGGCGCCACGTCGTCCGACGCGCGCTCGGCCACCACGATCTTCAGATGGCTGAACCACTTCTCGATGCGCGCCGACCGGCCGCGCCCGCGCGCGTGAAACCGCCGCATGACGATCGACTTGCCGACCTCGGCCCGCGTCACCACAAGCTGGTCGACGTCGAGCTGATGGTTGTTCTCGGCATTCGCAATCGCGCTTTCGAGCACCTTGCGCACCGATTGCGCAATGCGGCGCTTGCTGAAGGTGAGCGTCGCCACCGCCGTGCTCGCCGGCTGGTTGCGGATCAGGCCGGCGACCAGGTTCAGCTTGCGCGGGCTGATGCGCAGGTTCTTGAGGACCGCCTGCGCCTCGGTCTCGCCGAGGGCGCGCGCGTGTTTCGGCTTGCTCATCAGCCCCGCCTCGCCTTCTTGTCGGCCGAGTGGCCGGTAAAGGTCCGCGTCGGCGAGAACTCGCCGAACTTGTGGCCGACCATGTTCTCGTTGACCTGCACCGGCAGGAACTTGTGGCCGTTATAGACGCCGAAGGTCAGCCCGACGAATTGCGGCAGGATCGTCGAGCGGCGCGACCAGATCCTGATGATCTCGTTGCGGCTCGAACTGCGCGCCGTCTCCGCCTTGGCCAGCAGATACCCGTCCACGAACGGGCCTTTCCAGATGGAACGTGCCATGTCGTGACCTCTATTTCGACTTGCTGGCGCGACGGATGATCAGCCTGTCCGTCCGCTTGTTGACGCGCGTCTTCGCGCCCTTCGTCGGCTTGCCCCACGGTGTGACCGGATGCCGGCCGCCCGAGGTTCGGCCCTCGCCGCCACCATGCGGGTGATCGACCGGGTTCATCACCACGCCGCGATTATGCGGGCGACGGCCAAGCCAGCGCGAGCGGCCGGCCTTGCCGATCGCCTGGTTCATGTTGTCGGGGTTGCTGACCGCGCCGACCGTCGCCATGCATTCTGATCGCACCACGCGCAACTCGCCTGATTGCAGCTTGACCTGCGCGTAGCCGGCATCCTTGCCGACCAGTTGCGCGTAGGTTCCGGCCGAACGCGCGACCTTGCCGCCGGCGCCGTTCTTCAGCTCGATGTTGTGCACGATCGTGCCGACCGGAATCGCCGCCAGCGGCATCGCATTACCCGGCTTGATGTCGACACGGCTGCCCGCAACGACGCTGTCGCCGACCTTGAGGCGCTGCGGCGCGATGATGTAGGCGAGCTCGCCATCCTCGTATTTGATCAGCGCGATGAATGCCGTGCGGTTCGGGTCGTATTCGAGCCGCTCGACCTTTGCCGGCACGTCGAACTTGCGGCGCTTGAAGTCGACGCTGCGATAGCTCTGCTTGTGCCCGCCGCCACGAAACCGGACCGTGGTGCGGCCGTGATTATTGCGGCCGCCGGAATGGTTCTTGCCCTCGGTCAGGCCCTTGACCGGCTTGCCCTTGTAGAGCTCGCTGCGGTCGATCAGCACCGTGCCGCGAAGCGACGGGGTGACCGGATTGAATTGCTTGAGTGCCATCCTGCTGTTCCCGCGCTCAGCCCAGACGCGCCGTGAGGTCGATCGACTGACCCGGCGCGAGCTGCACGAACGCCTTCTTGATGTCCGAACGCACGCCGGGGCGACCCTTGAAGCGCTTCCGCTTGCCCTTCTGCACCAGCGTGTTGACGCCGAGAACCTGCACGCCGAACAGCGTCTCCACCGCCGCCTTGATCTCGGGCTTGCTCGCCGACAGCGCCACGCGGAACACCACCTGACCCTTCTCGGTCAGCAGCGTCGCCTTCTCGGTCACGATCGGCGCACGAACGACCTCGTACATCGCCTCACGCGTCATGTGCTTGCCGCGATGCAGCGACGCCTCGATGCGGTTCACGCCGTCTCTCCCGGCCGAGCTGCCGTGCCGTCGAGGCGCGCCTGCAAGGCGGTGATCGCCGCCGTCGTCAGCGCCAGCGTGTCGTGGCGCATGATGTCGTAGACGTTGGCGCCGACGCTCGGCAGCACGTCGACACCCTTGAGGTTACGGCTCGCCCTGGCAAAGCCGGCATCGACGACGTGGTCGACGAACAGCGTCGTCCCCCAGCCGAGCGCCCGCAACTTGTCCGCCAGCTCACCGGTCTTGCCGCCGCCGGCGGCGCTCTCGACCACGACCAGCCTGCCTTCGGCCTGCTTCTGCGACAGCGCCGAGATCAGCCCGAGGCGGCGCACCTTTTTCGGAAGATCGTAGCCGTGATCGCGCACGACGGGGCCATGCACGACGCCGCCGGTGCGGAATTGCGGCGCCCGCAGGCTGCCTTGGCGGGCGTTGCCGGTGCCCTTCTGCTTGTATGGCTTGCGCGTCGTGCCCGACACCTCGCCCATGCCCTTGGTGCGGTGGGTTCCCGCGCGGCGCTTGGCGAGCTGCCAGTGGATGACTCGCGCCAGTATGTCGACCCTCGGCACCTGGCCGAAAATCGCCTCGGGCAGTTCGGCGGTGCCGGCGCTGCCGTTGTCGAGAGTGCGGATATCGGCCTGCATCACGCGTTCTCCGCTGGCGTCTCTGGCTGCGGCTCGACGACGGCGGCGCCGCCTGCCGCGACAAGCCCGGCCGGATACGGTGCGTCGGCGTGACGCGCCCGCTTGATGGCGTCGCGCACCAGCACGAAATCGCCCTTCGCGCCCGGCACCGCGCCATGCACCATGATCAGGCCGCGCTCGGCATCGACCTGCGCAATCTCCAGATTGAGCGTGGTGATGCGCTCATGCCCGAGGTGGCCAGCCATCTTCTTGTTCTTGAATGTCTTGCCGGGATCCTGACGATTGCCGGTCGAGCCGTGCGAGCGGTGACTGACGGAGACGCCGTGCGAGGCCTCGAGACCGGCGAAGTTCCACCGCTTCATCGCTCCGGCGAAGCCCTTGCCCTTCGACGTGCCGGTGACGTCGACCTTCTGCCCGGCGACGAAATGCGCCGCGGACGGCATCGCACCCGCCTCCAGCACGGCATCCGCCGAAACCCGAAACTCGACCAGCTTCTTGCGCGGCTCGACCTTGGCGGCCGCGTAATGCCCGCGATTGGCCTTCGACACGTTCTTCACCTTCGCGCGCACGGTGCCGAGCTGAACGGCGGTGTAGCCGTCGCGCTCCTCGCTCCTGCTGCCGACGACCTGCACCTCGTCGAGGTGCAGCACGGTGACGGGAACGTGGCTCCCGTCCTCCTTGAACAACCGGGTCATGCCCAGCTTTCTCGTGATCAACCCAGTACGCATCGTTCAGCCTCTACTCGGTCTCGTTCGCGCCGAAGCGCCAGAGGAGACCCGCGTGGGAGCTCGGCTCAGAGCTTGATCTCGACATCGACGCCGGACGCCAGATCGAGCTTCATCAGCGCGTCCACCGTCTGCGGGGTCGGCTCGACTATGTCGAGCAGACGGCGGTGGGTGCGTATCTCGAACTGCTCGCGGCTTTTCTTGTCGACGTGCGGCGAACGGTTCACCGTAAATCGCTCGATGTGCGTCGGCAGCGGGATCGGGCCCCGAACCCGCGCACCCGTACGCTTCGCCGTGTTCACGATCTCCCGCGTGCTGTTGTCGAGCACGCGGTGATCGTACGCCTTGAGGCGAATTCGGATGTTCTGGTTGTCCATGGCTCGCTTTGGTCCAGTTCGGGGCGTGCGGTGTTCAGGCGGTGATCGAAGCGACCACGCCAGCGCCCACCGTCCGGCCGCCCTCGCGGATCGCGAAGCGCAGGCCCTCATCCATCGCGATCGGCGCGATCAGCTCGACATCCATCGAGATGTTGTCGCCAGGCATCACCATCTCGGTGCCGTCCGGCAACTGCACGACACCGGTCACGTCCGTCGTGCGGAAGTAGAACTGCGGACGGTAGTTGGTGAAGAACGGGGTGTGGCGTCCGCCCTCCTCCTTGGTCAGGATGTAGGCCTCGGCCTTGAACTTCGTGTGCGGCGTGATCGAGCCGGGCTTGGCCAGCACCTGGCCGCGCTCCACGTCCTCGCGCTTCGTGCCGCGCAGCAGCGCGCCGACATTGTCGCCGGCCTCGCCGCGATCGAGCAGCTTGCGGAACATCTCGACGCCGGTGACGACCGTCTTCACGGTGTTCTTGATGCCGACGATCTCGACCTCGTCGCCGACATTGACGATGCCGCGCTCGATGCGACCGGTGACCACCGTGCCGCGGCCGGAAATCGAGAACACGTCCTCGATCGGCATCAGGAACGGGCGGTCGCGCGGGCGGTCCGGCTGCGGGATGTACTTGTCGACCTCGGCCATCAGCGCCAGGATCGCCTGCTCGCCCTGCTCGGGGCTCTTGTCCTCGAGCGCCATCAGGGCCGAGCCCTTGATGATCGGAATGTCGTCACCGGGAAACTGGTACGAGGAGAGCAGCTCGCGCACCTCCATCTCCACCAGCTCGACCAGTTCGGGATCGTCGACCATGTCGATCTTGTTCATGAACACGACGAGCGCGGGCACGCCGACCTGTCGGGCGAGCAGGATGTGCTCGCGCGTCTGCGGCATCGGGCCGTCGGCCGCCGAGACGACGAGTATCGCGCCGTCCATCTGCGCCGCACCGGTGATCATGTTCTTCACGTAGTCGGCGTGGCCCGGGCAATCGACGTGGGCGTAATGGCGGTTCGTGGTCTCATACTCGACATGCGCGGTCGAGATCGTGATGCCGCGCGCGCGCTCCTCCGGAGCCTTGTCAATCTGGTCGTAGGCGGTGAACGTCGCACCGCCGCTCTTCGCCAGGATCTTGGTGATCGCCGCGGTCAGCGACGTCTTGCCATGATCGACGTGACCGATCGTGCCGATGTTGCAATGCGGCTTGTTGCGCTCGAACTTCGCTTTCGCCATCGTCGTCTCTCCGTCGCCCGGCCGCTTCGATGCGTCACGGGTTGGGTTGTTACCAGCGGTAGTGGCTGAACGCCTTGTTGGCCTCGGCCATGCGGTGCGTGTCTTCGCGCTTCTTCACCGCGGTGCCTCGATTATTGACCGCATCGAGCAACTCGTTGCTCAACCGGTCCTCCATGGTGTGCTCGCCGCGCTTGCGCGCGCTGTCGATCAGCCAGCGTATGGCGAGCGCCTGGCGACGCTCGGTGCGCACCTCGACCGGCACCTGATACGTCGCGCCGCCGACCCGGCGAGACCGCACTTCGACCGCCGGCTTCACGTTCTCGAGCGCTTCGTGGAACATGCGCACCGGGTCCGCCGCGGCGCCGCCGCGCTTGCGCATCACGTCGAGCGCACCGTAGACGATGCCCTCCGCCGCGCTCTTCTTGCCGTCGTACATCAGCGCGTTCATGAAACGCGTGATCACGACGTCGCCGAACTTCGGGTCCGGCAGTATCTCGCGCTTGACCGCGCGACGACGACGAGACATTTCGCGATCTCCTACTTCGGCCGCTTCGCGCCGTAGAGCGAGCGGCGCTTGCGGCGCTTGGCGATGCCCTGCGTGTCGAGCACGCCGCGCAGTATGTGGTAGCGCACGCCGGGCAGGTCTTTCACGCGGCCGCCGCGGATCAGGACCACCGAGTGCTCCTGCAGGTTGTGGCCTTCGCCTGGAATGTAGCTCACCACCTCGTAGCCATTGGTCAGCCGCACCTTGGCCACCTTGCGCAAGGCCGAGTTCGGCTTCTTCGGCGTCGTCGTGTAGACGCGCGTGCAAACGCCGCGCTTCTGCGGGCAACCCTGCAGCGCCGGAACCTTGTTGCGCTTGGCGGCAGGCTCGCGCCCGCTCGCGATCAGCTGATTGATGGTCGGCATACGCCCTCGTTCCAGTCCCACAATCCCGAACCAGCCACCCGCGCGACGAGGCCGTTCCCACAGCGACACCCGCCAAGGCAGGGCGAACCCAGCCGGCGGGCGATCCAGTCTCAGGCCGGCCTGAGCTCCGTCGCGGAGCGGCGCCGACCATCCGAGGTCACTGCAAACGACGGTCACACCGCTTCACGAGGCGGGCGAGCCGAGAGTGGGAGTAACTACGTCTCGGCCAAGGACGAGTCAACCCGAACGGGAGAAAAGTTGCGGGGCCGATGCACAAGCACCCCCCCCCCCGCGCCCCCGCCCCGAGCA
>CAXTSD010000015.1:7781-16798 GCA_964246775.1 uncultured Acetobacteraceae bacterium
CATTGTCGTAGAAAACCCGACCGGGATAAATGTGGCGGGGCCGATGCACATGCACCGGCCCCGCGAGGCACGACCGAGTTCTGTCGCCGGGCTGCTACTCGGCTGCCTTGCCCAGCACCGGCGTCGCCGCGGCCGGCAGCCCCGGCTGCTGACTGCGGCCCGCCGCGACCTGCTTCAGCCGGTTCATCACCGCCCCGGTGCCAGCCGGGATCAGCCGCCCGACGATCACGTTCTCCTTCAACCCCATCAGCGTATCCACCTTGCCGGCCGTCGCCGCCTCGGTCAGCACGCGCGTCGTCTCCTGGAACGAGGCGGCGCTGATGAAGCTATGCGTCTGCAGGCTGGCCTTGGTGATGCCCTGCAACACCGGCATCCCCGTTGCCACGCGCTCGTCAGCCTTGAGGCGCTTGCGGTTCTCGTCCTCGAACTCGAGCCGGTCGACCTGCTCGCCCATCAGGTACGTGGTGTCGCCAGGCTCGAGGATTTCCACCTTCTGCAGCATCTGGCGGCAGATCACCTCGATATGCTTGTCGTTTATCTTCACGCCCTGCAGACGGTAGACGTCCTGGATCTCGTTCACGAGATAGTCGGACAACGCCTCGACCCCGAGCACCTTCAGGATGTCATGCGGCACGCGCGGCCCGTCGACCAGCGGGTCGCCGCGCCTGACGAAGTCGCCTTCCTGAACCGAAATGTGCTTGCCTTTCGGGATCAGGTATTCGCTCTCCTCCTGCGTGTCGTCGTTCTTCACGATGATCCGGCGCTTCGCCTTGTAGTCCTTGCCGAACTCGACGCGGCCGTCATTCTCGGCGATGACGGCATGGTCCTTCGGCCGACGCGCCTCGAACAGCTCGGCGACGCGGGGCAGGCCGCCGGTGATGTCGCGCGTCTTGCTGCCCTCGCGCGGGATGCGCGCCAGCACGTCGCCGGCATGCACCACCGCGCCATTCTCGACCGAGAGAATGCTGTCCGGATTGAGGAAATAGCGCGCGTCGGTGCCGTTCGGCAGCTTCAGCACGTCGCCCTTCTCGTCCTTCAACTGCAAGCGCGGCCGCAGGTCGACGCCCTTGGTGATCTGCTTGTAGTCGACGACCACCTTCGAGCTCAGCCCCGTCACGTCGTCCAGACGCTCGACCAGCGTGATGCTGTCGATCAGGTCGAGATACTCGACCGAACCGGCGCGCTCGGTGATGATCGGCAGTGTGTAGGGATCCCACTCCGCAAGCTTCTGCAGCCTGGTCACCGTCGCCGCCTCATCGACCAGCAGGCGCGCGCCGTAAGGCACGCGGAACCGCGCCCGCTCGCGCTGCTTGTCGTCCGCCAGGACGATCTCGCAATTGCGCGACATCACCACCGGCACGCCCTGCGAGTTGGTGACGACGTTGCGGTTGCGGATGTTGACGACGCCGTCGTGCGAGGCCTCGACGAAGCTCTGCTCCGCCCCGCGCTGCGCTGCGCCGCCGATGTGGAAGGTGCGCATCGTCAGCTGGGTGCCGGGCTCGCCGATCGACTGCGCGGCGATCACGCCGACCGCCTCGCCGATATTGACCGGCGTGCCGCGCGCGAGGTCCCGGCCATAGCAGTGGCCGCAGACGCCGACCGGCGCCTCGCAGGTCAGCACCGAGCGGATCTTCATCACCTCGACGCCGGCGCGCTCGACGCGCTCCGCTTCGCTCTCCTCGATCAGCGTGTTGGCGCGCAGCAGCACCTGGTTGCTGATCGGGTCGAGCACGTCCTCGGCCGTCGTGCGGCCGAGGATGCGCTCGGACAGCGAGGAGACCACCTCGCCGCCGTCCATCACCGCGCGCACGGTCAGCCCGCGCTCGGTGCCGCAATCCTCCTCGACGATAATGCAGTCCTGCGCCACGTCGACGAGACGACGCGTGAGATAGCCCGAGTTCGCCGTCTTCAGCGCCGTATCCGCGAGGCCCTTGCGGGCGCCGTGGGTGGAGTTGAAGTACTCAAGAACCGACAGGCCCTCCTTGAAGTTGGCGATGATCGGCTGCTCGATGATCTCGCCTGAGGGTTTTGCCATCAGCCCGCGCATGCCGGCGAGCTGACGCATCTGCGCCGGCGACCCGCGGGCGCCGGAATGGCTCATCATCCACACCGAGTTGGTGGGCGTGCCGACCTCCTGTCGCGAGATCTCCTTCATCATCGCCGTCGCCACCTCGTCGGTGCAGCGCGACCAGGCATCGACGACCTTGTTGTAGCGCTCGCCGGCGGTGATCAGGCCATCCTGATACTGCTGCTCGAAATCCTTCACCTCGGCCTGCGTCTTGCCGATCAGCTCGCCTTTGCTGGCCGGAATGATGAGGTCGTCCTTGCCGAACGAGATGCCGGCCTTCGCCGCCTGACGGAAGCCAAGCCCCATCAGCCGGTCGGCGAAGATCACGCACTCCTTCTGGCCACAGTGGCGATAGACGCTGTCGATCACGTCGGAGACCGACTTCTTGGTCAGCGTGCGATTGATCAGGGAAAACGGCACGTTCGGATTTTTCGGCAGGATCTGCGCAATCAGCATCCTGCCTGGCGTGGTGATCACCGTCTGGCGCTTGAGCTTGCCGTCCGGCTGCATGAACTCCGCGCGCGCGCGTATCTTGTCGTGCAGGTGGATCGCCCCGGCGTTCAGCGCGAACTCGATCTCGCCGATCGAGCCGAACGATGTGGCACCCTTCTTGACCAGGCGGCCCGTCGTGTCGTCGAACGTGTCGCGGTCCTCGGTCTCGCGGAACGCCGCCGTCTCGATCGACAGATAGTAGAGGCCGAGCACGATGTCCTGGCTCGGCACGATGATCGGCTTGCCGTTGGCCGGGCTCAGGATGTTGTTGGTCGACATCATCAGCACCCGCGCCTCGAGCTGCGCCTCGAGCGAGAGCGGCACGTGCACCGCCATCTGGTCGCCGTCGAAATCGGCGTTGAACGCGGTCGTCACCAGAGGATGCAGCTGGATCGCCTTGCCCTCGATCAGCACCGGCTCGAAAGCCTGGATGCCGAGGCGGTGCAAGGTCGGCGCCCGGTTCAGCATCACCGGATGCTCGCGTATCACCTCCTCAAGTATGTCCCAGACCTCGGGACGCTCCTTTTCCACCATGCGCTTCGCCGCCTTGATGGTGGTGGCGTGGCCATATTTCTCGAGCTTGCTGTAGATGAACGGCTTGAACAGCTCGAGCGCCATCTTCTTCGGCAGGCCGCACTGGTGCAGCTTCAGCTCCGGCCCGACGACAATCACCGAACGGCCGGAATAATCGACGCGCTTGCCGAGCAGGTTCTGCCGGAAGCGACCCTGCTTGCCCTTCAGCATGTCGGACAGCGACTTCAGCGGCCGCTTGTTGGCGCCGGTGATCGCGCGACCGCGTCGGCCATTGTCGAACAGCGCGTCGACGCTCTCCTGCAGCATGCGCTTCTCGTTGCGCACGATGATGTCAGGCGCGCGCAACTCGATCAGCCGCTTCAGCCGGTTGTTGCGGTTGATCACGCGGCGATACAGGTCGTTGAGATCGGACGTCGCGAACCGGCCGCCATCGAGCGGCACCAGCGGGCGCAATTCGGGCGGGATCACCGGTACCACGTCGAGTATCATCCACTCGGGCTTGCTGCCGCTCTCGCTGAACGCCTCGATCAGCTTGAGGCGCTTGACCAGCTTCTTGCGCTTCGCCTCCGAAGTGGTCTCCTTGAGGTCGGCGCGCAGCTGCACCTTCTCGGCATCGGTGTCGATGACGTTGAGAATGGTCTTGATCGCCTCGGCGCCGATGCCGGCCTTGAAGCCATCCTCGCCGAACTCGTCCTGCTTGGCGAGCAGCTGGTCCTCGGTCAGCAGCGAGTGCAGCTTGAGGTCGGTCAGCCCCGGCTCGAGAACCACGTAGCTCTCGAAGTAGAGTATCTTCTCCAGCTCCTTGAGCGTCAGGTCGACCATGAGGCCGATGCGGCTCGGCAACGATTTCAGGAACCAGATGTGGGCGACCGGCGAGGCGAGCTCGATATGGCCCATGCGCTCGCGACGCACCTTCGCCAGCGTCACCTCGACGCCGCACTTCTCGCAGATGATGCCGCGGAACTTCATCCGCTTGTACTTGCCGCACAGGCACTCGTAGTCCTTGATCGGCCCGAAGATGCGGGCGCAGAACAGCCCGTCGCGCTCCGGCTTGAAGGTGCGATAGTTGATCGTCTCCGGCTTCTTGATCTCGCCGTATGACCAGGAGCGTATCTGCTCGGGGCTCGCCATCTGGATGCGTATCTGGTCGAAAGTCGCAGCCTGGCCGGTCTGGCCAAGTATCTTCATCAGCTCGTTCATACGAACACCCTCTTAGGGTTGACTTTACGCGAGAGTAGGAAGGCAAGGGGCTTTGCCCCTTGACCCCATTGGGGCCTTAGGCCCCAAACCCCGTTTTCTAAGTAATTGGTTTCCAAAGGCCGCCGGCCTTTGGTGGGTTGGGCAAAGCCCATGCTTCCTTCCTTACGTCGCCGCGGTATCCAGATCGACGTTCAAGCCCAAGGACTTCAGCTCTTTCACCAGCACGTTGAAGCTCTCCGGAATGCCGGCCTCGAAATTGTCCTGCTCGCGCACGATCGCCTCGTAGACCTTGGTCCGCCCGGACACGTCGTCCGATTTCACCGTCAGCATCTCTTGCAAGGTGTAGGCCGCGCCATACGCCTCGAGCGCCCACACCTCCATCTCGCCGAAACGCTGGCCGCCGAACTGCGCCTTGCCGCCCAGCGGCTGCTGGGTCACCAGGCTGTACGGACCGATCGAACGCGCGTGGATCTTGTCGTCAACCAGGTGGTGCAGCTTCAGCATGTAGATGTAGCCGACCGTGACCTTGCGCTCGAACAACTCGCCCGACCGGCCATCGGTGAGGCGCACCTGACCAGAGGTGTCGAGCCCCGCCCGCGTCAGCATGCCTTCGATGTCGGACATCCGCGCGCCGTCGAACACAGGAGTTGCGATCGGCACGCCCTTGCGCAGGTTCTCGCCGAGCTCGATCAGCTCGTCATTGGTGAGCTCGGCAATGTCCTCGTCATAGACCTTGTCGCCATACACCCCGCGCAACGCGTCGAGCAGCGCCTGCTTCTGCTCTCCGCTGCGCTGATACTCGCTCACCAGCTCGCCGATCTCGCGGCCGAGATTGGCGCAGGCCCAGCCGAGATGAGTCTCGAGGATCTGCCCGACATTCATCCGCGACGGCACCCCGAGCGGGTTGAGCACGAGGTCGATCGAGGTGCCATCCTCAAGGAACGGCATGTCCTCGACCGGCACGACGCGCGAGACGACACCCTTGTTGCCGTGGCGACCGGCCATCTTGTCGCCCGGCTGCAGCTTGCGCTTCACCGCGACGAACACCTTGACCATCTTCATCACGCCTGGCGGCAGCTCGTCGCCACGCTGCAGCTTCTCGACCTTGCTCTCGAAACGCGCCTGCAGTCGCTGCACCGCCGCGTCGTACTCGCGCTTCAGGGTCTCGATCTCTGCCATAACGGCGTCGTCCTGCACGGCGATGTGCCGCCAGGCGCCGCGCGGATGCTCGCCGAGCAGCTCCTGGTCGATCTCGGTGCCGGACTTGATGCCCTTGAACCCGCCGGCGGCGCGGCGGCCGAGCAGCTTCTCGCGCAGGCGATTGAGGAACGCCCGCTCCTGGATCGCCTTTTCGTCGTCGCGATCCTTCGCCAGCGCCTCGATCTCGGCGCGCTCGATCGCCATCGCGCGCTCGTCCTTGTCGATGCCGCGCCGGCTGAACACCCGCACGTCGACGATGGTGCCGACCACGCCGGGCGGCAGCTTGAGCGAGGTGTCGCGCACATCCGAGGCCTTTTCGCCGAAGATCGCGCGCAGCAGCTTCTCCTCTGGGGTCATCGGGCTCTCGCCCTTCGGCGTCACCTTGCCGACCAGGATGTCGCCAGGATTGACCTCGGCGCCGACATAGACGATGCCGGCCTCGTCGAGGTTTTTCAGCGCCTCCTCGCCGACGTTCGGAATGTCGCGGGTGATCTCCTCCTGACCGAGCTTGGTGTCTCGCGCCATCACCTCGAACTCTTCGATGTGTATGGAGGTGAACACGTCGTCGCGCGCGATGCGCTCCGAAATCAGGATCGAGTCCTCGAAGTTGTAGCCGTTCCACGGCATGAACGCGCACAGCACGTTGCGCCCGAGCGCCAGCTCGCCAAGATCGGTCGACGGGCCGTCGGCGATGATGTCGCCCACCGCCACCCGGTCGCCGACGCGCACCAGCGGACGCTGGTTGATGCAGGTCGACTGGTTGGAGCGCATGTATTTGCGCAACCGGTAGATGTCGACGCCCGCCGTCGTGCCATCGACGCCGGCGGCACGCACGACGATGCGCGCGCCGTCGATCTGGTCGACGATGCCCTCGCGTCGCGCGACGATCGTCGCACCACTGTCGCGCGCCACCGCCGCCTCCATGCCGGTGCCGACCAGCGGCGCGTCCGAGCGGATGAGCGGCACCGCCTGGCGCTGCATGTTGGAGCCCATCAGCGCCCGGTTCGCGTCGTCGTTCTCAAGAAACGGGATCAGCGCCGCGGCGACCGACACCAGCTGCTTGGGCGACACGTCGACCGCCGTCACGTCCTCCGGCCGCACCAGGCGGAAATCGCCCTGCCGGCGCACCGAGACCAGCTCGTCCGAGAACCGCCCGCCGTCATCCGTCGGCGCGTCAGCCTGCGCCACGACGAGCCGCTCCTCCTCCATCGCCGAGAGGTACTTCCAGCCGTCCTGAACCACGCCGTCCTTGACCAGGCGATACGGCGTTTCGATGAACCCGTACTTGTTCACCTTGGCGAAGGTGGCGAGCGAGTTGATCAGGCCGATATTCGGGCCTTCCGGGGTCTCGATCGGGCAGATGCGGCCGTAATGCGTCGGGTGCACGTCGCGCACCTCGAAGCCGGCGCGCTCGCGCGTGAGACCGCCAGGGCCAAGCGCCGACAGGCGGCGCTTATGCGTGACCTCGGACAGCGGATTGGTCTGGTCCATGAACTGGCTGAGCTGCGAGCTGCCGAAGAACTCGCGCACCGCGGCGGCGGCCGGCTTCGCGTTGATCAGGTCGTGCGGCATCACCGTGTCGATGTCGACCGAGCCCATGCGCTCGCGTATCGCGCGCTCCATGCGCAGCAGGCCGACGCGATACTGGTTTTCCATAAGCTCGCCGACCGAGCGCACCCGGCGATTGCCGAGATTGTCGATGTCGTCGATGGTGCCGCGGCCGTTCTTCAGCTCGCACAGTATCTTCACCGTGCTGAGAATGTCCTCGCGGCGCAGCGTGCGCACCGTGTCCTCGGCGCCGACGCCGAGCCGCATGTTGATCTTCACCCTGCCGACCGCCGACAGGTCATAGCGGTCGGGGTCGAAGAACAGGCCGCGGAACAGCGTCTCCGCGGTCTCGGGCGTCGGCGGCTCGCCGGGACGCATGACGCGGTAGATGTCGATCAGCGCGTCGTCGCGATTCGAGTTCTTGTCGACGGCGAGGGTGTTGCGTATCCAGGGACCGTTCGCCTGGTCGATCGCAAGCGTCGGCAGCGCGGTGATGCCGGCCTCCTCGAGTGCCGCGAGTCGCGCCTCGGCAATCTCCTCGCCGGCATCGGCGTAGATCTCGCCGGTGTCCTCGTTGACGAGATCGACCGCCATGTAGCGGCCAAGCAGGTCGGCGCGACCAACGAGAACCTCGCGCGTCGTCTCGGCGATCTTCTTGACCATGCGCGCCGTCAGCTTGGCGTCCGCCTCGGCGACGACCTCGCCGCTCTGCGCGTCGACCAGCGGCGCCAGCAGCTTGGCGCCGCGGAAGGCCTCGGGGTCGAATGGGCGCGCCCAGCCCTTCTCGGTCCTGGTGAACACCACCTGGCCGTAGAACGTGGCGAGTATCGTCTCCGCGTCGAGGCCGCGTATCTCCATGCCGTCCGTCGACTCGCCAGCCTCGAGCCGTGCCGCCCGGGCGCGCGCGCTGTCGTCGTTCTCGAGCGCGTAAAGCAGCGTCGTGACCGGCAGCTTCCGCTTGCGGTCGATGCGGACGTAGACCAAGTCCTTGCTGTCGAACTCGAAATCGAGCCACGAGCCGCGATACGGGATGACCCGCGCCGCGAACAGGAACTTGCCGGACGAGTGCGTCTTGCCCTTGTCGTGGTCGAAGAACACGCCGGGCGAGCGATGCATCTGGCTGACGATGACGCGCTCGGTGCCGTTGATGACGAAGGTGCCGTTATCGGTCATGAGCGGCATGTCGCCCATGTAGACAGGCTGCTCCTTGATGTCGCGTATCGAGCGCGCGCCGGTATCCTCGTCGACGTCCCAGACGATCAGGCGCAGCACCACCTTGAGCGGTGCGGCGAACGTCATGCCGCGCTGGATGCACTCCTCGACGTCGTATTTCGGCTCCTCGAGCTCGTAATAGACGAACTCGAGGCGGCCGCGACCGGCGAAATCATCGATCGGGAAGACGGACTTGAACACCTCCTGCAGGCCGGTCGGCGTCCGGTTGTCCGGCGCCACGTTCATCTGTAGGAACGCCTCGTAGGACGAGCGCTGCACGTCGATCAGGTTGGGCATCGGCGCGACCTCTGGTATACGCCCAAAGCTCTTCCTGATGCGCTTGCGCCCTGTGAACGACTTGGTGATGGCGTTCATCGTGCTTCTGCCCCGTCCTTCAGTCCTCGTCGCGCGATCGCGCCAAGGTCGTCTCTCGCTACCAATCCGCCACGCGGTTCGGGGCGGAGACCGTGCCGGTCCCGCCCCGTTCCGTTCAGTGCCCCGGCCCGCCGGGGACGCTCAGGCTACTTGACCTCGACGGCAGCACCCTGATCCTCGAGCTGCTTCCTGATCTTCGCCGCCTCGTCCTTGTTGACCGCCTCCTTGACCGTCTTCGGCGCACCCTCGACGAGGTCCTTGGCCTCCTTGAGACCAAGCCCGGTGATCGTGCGGATCTCCTTGATCACGTTGATCTTCTTCTCGCCGGCCTTGGCGAGGATCACGGTGAACTCGGTCTGCTCCTCGACCGGCGCCGCCGGTGCGCCGC
>CAXTSD010000016.1:0-15578 GCA_964246775.1 uncultured Acetobacteraceae bacterium
ACGCTGGAGCGAGGCGGCGTTGGCGAGCCTGATCGCCCTGCCCGGCTATGGCGGGCTGCTCGACCGCGGCGGCGGCTTCCTGCTCGGCCGGGTGGCGGCCGACGAGGCGGAGATCCTGACGCTTGCCGTCATGCCGGAGGCGCGCCGGCGCGGCGTCGGACGCCGCCTGGTGACCGGCTGGCGGAGCGAGGCGGCGCGGCGCGGCGCGGCGCGACTGTTCCTCGAGGTCTCGGCGGGCAACGCGGCGGCGCAGGCGCTCTATCTGGCTGGCGGCTTCGCGCCGGTCGCGCGGCGGCGCGGCTACTACTCTGACGGCACTGACGCGCTGGTGCTGCCGTGCCCGCTGGCGACGCCGGCACCGCGGCAGGCGCGTCTCACATCAGACAACCGGCCGCACTCGCGTGCGGCCATAGGCGGCGGCGCCGGCCAGGCCGCTATGCGGCCGCAGCACCTGGTCGATCGGCACGTCGGCGAGCCGGTCGGCGAAGCGCCCCTTGGCGACGAAGCTGTCGCACAGCGCCGGCAGGTCGAGCAGGGCGAAGATGTTGCGGCTCAGACCGCCGGTGATGAACACGCCGCCGGCGCCGAGCACGGCCAGCGTCAGGTCGCCGGCGGCGGCGCCCATGACCGCGGAGAAGATGCTGATCGCCTCGCGGCAGAGCGCATCGCCCTTGGCGGCGCGCTCTGATACGTCCGGCGGGGTGAGCGCGTCGAGCGGCAGGCCGCGCAGCGTCGCCAAGGCGCTCGCGATGTTGACGAGGCCGGGACCGGAGAGCAGCCGCTCGGTGGAGACGTGGCCGTATTGCCGCGCCAGCACGGCGAGGATCTCGCCCTGCAGCGCCGTCTGCGGCGCGAAGGACATGTGGCCGGCTTCGCTCGGCAGGATTTCGCGGCGATGCTCCTCGGCGACGATGAGGGCGACGCCGAGGCCGGTGCCCGGGCCGATCACCACCGCCGGCTTGTCGCGCTGGCGGGTCCCCGGCTTTATGCGACGCAGCTCGCTGTCCCCGATCGTCTCGATCGAGGCGGCCTGGGCGACGAAATCGTTGATGACCGAGAGCCGGTCGAGGCGGAGCGCCCGTTTCAGCTCGCTCTGCGAGAAGCGCCACGGGCTGTTGGTCATCGCCACCTCGTCGCTCGAGACCGCGGTGGCGACGGCGAACACCGCCTCGGTCACGTGCCGGTCGCCCAGGTAATCGAGCGCCGCCTCGGCGAGGCCGGCAAACTGGCGCACCGGCAGCTTGCGCTCGTCATGCGGCTCGCCACCGGGCTCGACCAAAGCGAGACGCACGTTGGTGCCGCCGATATCGCCGACCAGCCGCGTTGCATCCGCACCCATCGAAAACCTCCCTGCGCCGGCGCCGGCGCGTCACCACGCTGTCGTAGCGTCAGAGCACGCGCCGCGTAAATTGATCCGCGCTGGCCCGGATGCGTGTGCCGGTGTAACCCGCCCTGCGTGACAGATATCCGGCCGCCGCTGCGCGACGTCATCTCCCGCCACCAGCTTGCCGCGCGCCACAAGCTCGGCCAGCATTTCCTGCTCGATGGCAATCTGACCGCGCGCATCGCCGCCCTCGCCGGCCCGCTTCTCGGTCGCCACGTCGTCGAGGTCGGGCCGGGCCCGGGCGGCCTCACCCGCGCCCTGCTCGACACCGCGGCGACGCGCATCCTGGCCGTCGAGATCGACCTGCGCGCCGTCGCCGCGGTGGCGGAACTCGCCCACGAGGCGCCGGACCGGCTCACCGTGCTGCACGCCGACGCGCAACGCACCGACCTTGTGGCGCTCACCACCGCGCCGCGCCAGATACTCGCCAACCTGCCCTACAACGTCGCCACCCCGCTGCTGGTCACCTGGCTCAGGCAGGCCGGGCAGTGGGAGCGCCTGACGCTGATGTTCCAGCTCGAGGTCGCGGAGCGCATCGCCGCGAGCCCTGGCACAGCGGCCTACGGCAGGCTCGCCATACTCGCGCAATGGACATGCGAGACGACGCTGCTGCTGCGCATACCTCCCGCCGCCTTCACTCCGCCGCCCAAGGTCCACTCCGCCGTCGTCGGTTTCGCCCCGCGCCCGCGCCAGCCCAGCCGCGAGCGGTTCTCCGGCATGGAACGCCTGACCGCCGCCGCGTTCGGGCAACGCCGCAAGATGCTTCGGGTGGCGCTGAAGCCGCTCGGCGGCGCGGCCTTGCTGGAGCGCGCCGGGATCGCGCCCGAGCGGCGCGGCGAGACGCTCTCGGTTGCCGAGTTCGAGCGGCTGCTCGATGCGCTCTGAGGCAGGCCGCACGCCCTGCTTGCCGCATCAACAGCCGGCCGCCGCGCAGGCGAGCGAGGCCTGCGGCGGATCGTAGCGCATCACCCGAACGTCCAGCCCCGCCTGCAGGTCGACGGCCGGATCGCCGAGTACCGCCAGCTGCTGGCGGAACGCCGGACTGATGATGTCCTCCGCCTGGCCAATGCGCCCGAGCACCACCCATACGCGGCCGCCCTGGGCGATGCGCGGCGAGGCGTCGGCGACAACCTCGCTGACACGGTTGCCGACCAGCGGGTCACCGGTGCGGTTCAGGTAGACGTTGAGCAGCCGCGTCTCCCAGTAGTCGCCGACCAGCACGAGGTCGCCCTCACGCATGCCTTCGTGCAGCACCGCGGCGGCAAGGTCCCAGCGCGGCTTGGTCTCCGCCTGATAGTACGGCCAGAGATTGACCGCGGCGAGCAGGCCAAGCAGGCCGAGCGCCGCCGCCTGCCCGGGGCGTGGCAGAACACGCAAGCCGAGCCCAACCAGTATGAAGAAGGGCGCTGCCGACCACAATATGTAGCGGGGCATCCACATCGGCTGCACGGCGGACAGCACCAGCAGGCCGACCGGCAGCACCAGCAGGGCCAGGGTCACCGGCGCGAGGCCGCGCCGCCGACGCTTGGCGAGGAACAGCACGCCGCCGATCGCCAGCAAGCCGAGCAGCACCTCGAGCAGCGGCCCGACCAGCGGCAGCGAGCCGTGCAGCAATCGTCCGCTGATCAGGCTCGACACCCTGAACAGGTAGACGGTGGCGAGCGCCGCCCAGATGCGTTTGCCGTCCGGGGCCGGCACCCAGTTCAGCCCCGCCGTCATATCGTGCCCGCGCACCGAAAGATACATGGCGACAAACCAGGGCAGGCAGCACAGCGCTGCAATTCCTTGCACGATCAACCAGTTGCGACTGAACCCAGCGCGCGGCGCGCCAGCCAGCCGACGCCGGATGCCGAGTGCGGCGAGGTTCGCCGCGAGCCACCAGAGCAGCGCCACGCTCAGCGTGCTGAGCGCCCCGGCCGTGCCCAGCAGAAGCAGTACCCAATCGCGCCGCGCCGCGCCTGATACGCGCAGCGGCAGCGCCGCCCGCGACGGATCAAGTGCCAGCCCGACCAGCCCGTGCAAAGCGAGCAGGATCAGCAAGGTCACCAGCGCGTAGGATCGCGCCTCCTGCCCGTACTGCACCTGCAGCGGCGACAGCGCCATCAGCACGCCGGCAAGCAGGCCAGCCCGCATCCCGCCCAGCCGACGCGCGATAAGCGCCACCACGACGCAGGAGGCGGCGCCGCACAGCACGGAGGGTAGCCGCAGCCACACCTCGTCGACGCCGAAGCGCTCGACCGAGGCGGCAAGCAGGAAATAGGCGGGAAGATGGTGGTTCTGCAGCGAACTCCTCATGATGCCGCCGAGCGGCAGCCCGGAGCGATCGAGCGTAGTCACCTCGTCCATCCAGAACGGCTTGCCGGCGACGGCATAAAACCTTGCCGACAACCCTAGCAGCAACACCGTGACGAGACTTAGGACGGCACCGAGCCGCAATGCCTCATGATGCCGCGCCGGGCAGTCGCCCGACCAGTTCTGCGCCAATCTCGCCCCTCCACGACCTCGCCGACAATAGCGTCCGGCGAGGCGAGAGGGTGCCACGAGACCTGCAACGAATTGTGGCACGAAGCTGGCGCGATCAAGGCGTTCGGCTAGCCCCCGAACCGGCGGACGTGATCAGTCCAATCGCGGGTGGACTGACCTAATGGCTCTTGCCACGCCCGGTCTTGCCTTGCAGAGCATCGATGCGTTTGGAGGCCTCAGCCTTGCTCAGCGACGGGTCGAACGCCTCGCCCGCCTCCTCGCTCAGCGTCTTGAGGTAGGACGCTTGCGCCCCCGTCATCGTCTCCTCACCGGTTGTCCAGTCATCCGGGTTCTTGACGGTGTTGGACGGCAGACTGTCTGGATCCGCCTCGCTGGTCCGCGCGGTCTCGGTCCGCTTCGGGTTCGCGCTCTCGGTGTTCGGCGCCTTCGAGGGCGTTGCGTCCTCGTCGGCCTGACTTGTCTTCGGTGTGTCGCTCATGCAGGACCAACGCCGCGTTCGGCTAACCGTTCCCGTATTGTTTTCTTCGGCTCAGCGCTGATAGGGCAGCGGCAACAGGCTGCCGAGCGCCACCCGGCGCAAGCCGGACCGCGTCGGCACGATCACCTTCGCCGCGCGGTCGAAGTCGGTCAGCATCTCACGACAGGCGCCGCAGGGCGGCACGACGGCGAGGTCCTGGCATGCCTCATCGGGCTTCGGGTGCCGCACCGCGACCGCACAGGCGACCGTGCCGTCGCCCTCGACGATGGCACGCCCGAGCGCCACCGCCTCGGCACAGATCTGCAGCCGGCCGACCGTGGCTCCGAGATGAACCCCGGTCCAGACCCGCCCGTCCCGTCCGCGCAGCGCCGCGCCGACCATGTGCCAGAACGGCCGATAATGCCGGCGCAGCACCGTGCGCGCCGCCTCGACCAGCAGATCATCGGCCTCGTCGAGCAGTTCGGCTCCGGCAAAGCCGTCGGTGATCTCAAGCACTGCGCCAGAGCCCGCGGCCGCCGGCGCCGGCGGTCAGTCGGCCGCCTCCGCCTCGCTTTCGTCGGGCTGCACCAGCAACGTGCTCGCCACCGCGACCGCCTGATCACGCACGCGCTTCTCGATCGCAGCCGCGACATCCGGATGCTCGCGCAGGAACTGCTTCGCGTTCTCGCGCCCTTGGCCGATGCGCTGGCTGTCATAGCTGAACCAGGAGCCGGACTTCTCGACGATCACCGCCTTCACCCCGAGATCGATCAGCTCGCCGACCTTGCTCACGCCCTCGCCGTACATGATGTCGAACTCGACCTGCCGGAACGGCGGCGCCAGCTTGTTTTTCACCACCTTGACCCGGGTCTGATTGCCGGTGACCACCTCGCGATCCTTGATCTGGCCGATGCGCCGTATCTCGAGCCGGATCGAGGCGTAGAACTTCAGCGCGTTGCCGCCCGTCGTCGTCTCCGGGTTGCCGAACATCACGCCGATCTTCAACCTGATCTGGTTGAGGAAGATCAGCATCGTCTTGCTGCGCGACACCGAGCCGGTGAGCTTGCGCAGTGCCTGGCTCATCAGCCTCGCATGCAGTCCGACATGGGTGTCGCCCATCTCGCCTTCGAGCTCGGCCCTCGGCACCAGAGCGGCGACGCTGTCGACGACGAGCACGTCGACGGCGCCCGACCGCACCAGCGTGTCAGCAATCTCGAGCGCCTGCTCGCCCGCATCCGGCTGGCTGATCAGCAGGTTGTCGACGTCGACCCCGAGCTTGCGGGCGTAGGTCGGGTCCAGCGCATGCTCGGCGTCGATGAAGGCGCAGGTGCCGCCGAGCTTCTGCGCCTCGGCAATGGCGTGCAGCGCCATCGTCGTCTTGCCCGAGCTTTCCGGTCCGTAGATCTCGATGATGCGCCCGCGCGGCAGGCCACCGATCCCGAGCGCCAGATCAAGACCGAGCGAGCCGGAGGATACTACCTCGATCTGCTCGTCGCCCGGCCGCTGGCCCATGCGCATGACCGAGCCCTTGCCGAAGGCACGTTCGATCTGGCTCAACGCCGCATCCAGCGCCTTGTTCTTTTCCATGCAGGCTGTCTCCTGCTAGACCGCAACCTGGCGCTGTTCGGCGTCGTGGCGCCTCGCCATCAGCGTGTCTGCTTGAACACTCTGTCATAGGTGCGAAGCCGCTAGCAACCGCCCAAAGCGGCATGGCGAGAATATTTGTTCTCATCCTGTTCGAGTGTGGGCGGCTTTGAGCGGGTATCGGCGGTGGTGAACGGCGATGGTGAACGACTGACGTTAACGATTAGAACTTATGTAGAACGTGCGACTCGGACCCACTCGGGCCAGCGAACCGGGCCAGCGAGCCGGGCCGGAGGACACTCGAACCCGCCAGACATCAGAGTTGTATGCACTCGTCGCCGCTCGCCAACGTGCCCTCCATCACCTGCAGCAGCTCGGCCAGACGGTATGGTTTTGGCAGGAAAGTCATGCTTTCGGCACGCAGATCACCGCGCACTGCGTCTTCCGCATAGCCGGAAACCAGGATCGCCGGCAGCGCGGCCCGCTCGCCACGCAGTCGGCGCACCAGTTCCGGGCCGTTCATGCCCGGCATCACGACGTCGGTCACCACCAGGTCGAGAGTTTGGCCTGGCGCCAGATCAAGCAATGCCGCATCGCCGGAGGCGGCCGCGATAACCGTCCAGCCGCGACGCCGCATCGCGCGTTCGGCCAGCAGCCGCACCGGCGCCTCGTCCTCGACCAGCAGCACGGTCGGCGCGGCGCCGTCGGCGCTCGACCTCACCGGCAGCGCCGACGGCGCAATCGGAGCAGCGGCGCTCTGCGGCGCCTTCAGCGGCGCTTCCGGCATCTGGATGCGAAAACACGTGCCCCGTCCCGCCTCGCTCCTGACATCGATAAAGCCGCCGGATTGGCGGATGATGCCGAGCACGGTCGACAAGCCAAGGCCGTTGCCGCCCTGCTCGCGACGGGTCGTGAAGAACGGGTCGAAGATGCGCTCGAGCGTCGCTGGCGTCATGCCGACGCCGTCATCCTCGACCTCGATCACGACCTGGCGGCCGGACGACATGGTCTCGCCCGCGGGAGCGGTGAACCAACTCGCATGGCGTCCGGCAGCAGGCGTTCCGCTCTCCAGCGTCGACCCAGACGGCGTGCTTTCGATGACTGACGCATACGCGCGCAGCACCATCCGGCCGCCCTCAGGCATGGCGTCGCGCGCGTTGACGGCGAGGTTGATCAGCACCTGCTCGAACTGCGACAGATCCATGTCGATCGCTCGCGTCGGCTGCTGCAAGTCGAGCTCTAGCCTGATGTCGGTGCCGAGCGTGCGCCGCAGCACGCCAGCCAGCCGCTCGATCTCGGCATTGACCAGCAACCGTACCGGCTGCAGCGCCTGCTGTCGACCGAAGGCGAGCAGCTGGCGCACCAGCCGTGCGCCGCTGAACGCGCTCTCTCGCATCTGCTCAACATCAGCCAGGATCGTCGCCGCGAGGTCAGGCGCCCGCATCACCTCGTCGGCAGCGCCGATCACCGTCGTCAGCAGATTGTTGAAATCGTGAGCGATGCCGCCGGCGAGCTGGCCGAGGGCTTGCAGGCGCTGGCTGTGTGCGAGCTGCGTTTGCAGACGGCGCAGCTCGGTCACGTTGCGCAGCCGCACGATCAGGCCGCTCGCCCGCCCGTCCAGCTCGCGTATCGGCGCGATACCGATCTCCACGAACCGGATTTCGCCCGCAACCGCCGTCTTCAGCTCAAGCACCAGGCGAACCGGCTCGGGCGCGTGAACCGCATCGTGCAGCTGGTCGCGAACCGGCTTGCGATCGGCGAGCGGCAGCAGCTTGACGAAGTCGCTGCCCTCGCTTGCGGCCGCACCCAGCAGGGACGCGAGCTTGCAGGACCGCATCACCCGTCCCCGCAGGTCGAGAACGGCGACGGCCGAGCCGGCCTCCTGCAACAGCGCCTGCAGCATGTCGTCGCGCGGATCGGCAAACCTGGCGATGAACGGCCGACGCGCCTCGCGGCCAAGCCGTTCTCGACGCAGCCAGCGATACCACCACAATCGCAATGCGCGCGAGAACGAGCCGCTACCAGCCCGTCGGCTCTGGCTTGGCATGCATGCTGACGCGCGAGACATCACACGCTCCTGCGGTAACGCCTCACGATACAATTTGTGGTTGCAACAAGACAGCAGAAATCCAGCTCAAAATTGTTCGATCATGGCGAGTACGCGCTGCAGACGGCTCTGCGCCACAAGCAGAACGTCTCGCGTCCTGGCCCGCGCCGCCTCGGCCGCGGCGGTTTCGCTGCCGCCGCAGGTTTTAAGCCGACCGGAGAGCGGCGCCCGTCCACGTGCCGGCCGGCGAGGCAGGATATCGCGTGACGCGTCGGTTGGCGCATCGCGCCGCACCAGCGCGTTCAACGATGCGGCCAATGCTCGATCAAGGTCCATGCCGAAGCCTCCTGCCTGCAAGTCTGCCCGCTCGGAGTGAACGAGTGATTAATGCGGGCGCGGAAAGATTCCGCTAACCTTTTGCTGGTTAGATGCGGCAATGGACCAGCTGCCGTTTCCTGCCGCACCGCCTTGCACTCATCTGCCCGCGCAAGCCGCCGCGCTTCGACGCAGCCTGGAGGTTGCCCGCGTGCTGATGCGCAGCCGCGCCATCGACCTATCGGGCATCGAGGACGAGGTTGGCCGTCTGTGTGCCGGATTGCTCGACCAGCCAAGGCACGAGGCTGGCGTGCTGCGTCACGAACTGGCAGCCCTGCTCACCACCATCTCGGCCATTCTGGCCAGCGCCGACGATGCGTTCCCGGGCGCGAGGTGACGCGTTGCGCAACCAGGACCGCTTGCGACGTTGAGGCCTCAGCACAGTCGCGGGAGACCATCGTGAAGCAGCCGCATACCGAGGAAACGATCAAGCACACCGACGATCAGCAGGATACCGGCAACCACAAGACGCAAGATGCGCCGGATGCGGCGGGTGCCGACCGGTTCGGCGGCACTCGCGCCGGCGCCGAAACGCTCGAGGGGGCCAACGACCATAACAAGGGGGAGCTTGCCGGCGCGAGACTCGGTAGCGAGGATGTCGAACAGGCGCTCGGTGACGCTGACGCCTCGCCCGAGCAGACCACGGTGGCCGAGGATGTCGAACGCCCGGTTTGAGCGGTAGCCGGGACCGTTCTAAAAACGGGAGTATGCGGTCGAGAAGATTCGAACTTCCACAGGGTTGCCCCCACAAGCACCTCAAGCTTGCGCGTCTACCATTTCGCCACGACCGCATGATCGGCGCGGGATCTGCAGGCAATCCCGCGCCGGGCGAGGGCGTATAGCTGATGGACACGGCCGCGGCAACACCGCCCGCCTGCCTCGAATGGCGGCTCGCCGATGCGCTGGTCCCCTATCCCGCGGCGATCGACCTGATGCGCGAACGGGTCGCGGCGATCCGGGCGGGCAGCGCCGATGAGATGGCCTGGCTCGTCGAGCATCCGCCGCTTTATACGGCCGGTACGTCCGCACGGCCTGAGCATCTCGCCGAACCCGACCGCTTTCCGACCTTTGACGCCGGCCGTGGCGGACAGTGGACGTATCATGGCCCTGGTCAGCGCGTCGTCTATCTGATGCTCGACTTGCAGCGGTCGCACGGCGCGGTCCGCCCGCGTGACACGCACGCCTACGTCGAGGCTCTGGAGACCTGGCTGATCCGCTGCCTCGCCGAGTTCGGCGTGACCGGAGAGCGCCGTCGCGGCCGCGTCGGCATCTGGGTCAGGACGGGTGCGACCGAAGCGAAGATCGCCGCCATCGGCGTACGGGTAACCCGCTGGGTGAGTTGGCATGGTGTGGCGGTCAACGTATCGCCCGCGCTGGAGCACTTTGGCGGCATCGTCCCATGCGGCATACGCGAGCACGGCGTAACCAGCCTCGCCGCCCTCGGCATCTCCGCCCGCCTTGCCGAGGTGGATGCCGCCCTGCGCGCCAGCTACTCGACGGTGTTCGGACCGACCCGGTTCAGCACTGCCTAGCGCCTAAACGTTTCAGGTTGACTCAACCTGAAACGTTCTATCAGCCGCTCTGACAACGGCTAAAGCAGGGCCGGTGAACGAATGTGAACCGGTCATGCTTTAACAGGCCCCTGAACAACCGTCGCCACACCGGCCTGCGTCATGCTGCCGCGGGCGCCCTTATGATGGCGGCGAACGCGCCGGCTCTCAAGGAGGCGGGCTCCAGCAACCGGTCCGCCTCGCGCGCGCTCGCCAGCGGCAAGGCGGCGCCCCGGACCACGTCCAGCACGGCGGCCACGTCGCCGGGAGTTGCAGCGCCGCGCCAGGCGACGTGCTGATCGGGACGCACCAGGGCGAGCGGCGCCTCGTAGCGCGCCCGCAGCCGCGCGTCTGCGGGCCGCACCACGGCGAGCGGCGTGTCTGGCCGCTGCCCGGGCAGCCGCTTCAGTTACGGCCCGAGGCCGATGATCCAGAGCGCGACCGCGGTAAAGCTGCCTGGCACGCGGTGATGCTGGGCCAGGTAGACGTTGTTCTCGAGCCAGCCGAAGGCGATCAGAGTGAGGACCACGGCGGCCGAACCGAGCCAGACCGACCAGACGACGCGGCGCTCGCCGCCCTCATGCTCGGCATCCGGGTCGAGCTCCGGCGGCATTTGGATCATCTGCCGGTCTCGCCCGGAGTTTCCTCGCCTCCGTTCAGTTCATCGTCCGGCGCTTCGGGGCCGCCGCGAACCTCGCTTTCCGGCCCGACGTCACGCAGGCCAGGGCTGGGCGCCACGGGCTTCACGCCGCTACTCGCCGGCACGTCGATCTTGAGGTCGTCTGGCATCGCGGGTCTCCTTGTCGGCGGAGACTAGCCCGCGCGATGCCCTCCTGCCATTGCGTCGCCCGCCGGCGTGCAAAGCGACAACAATGAAAGCGCGCTCGCCTCGTTCGTCCGAGGCGCCGCATAAAAATCGTGAAAGACCTTGGAGCGGTTAACAGTTTGGTGACCTTCTTCGGTCAGACTTTTCTCATACGAGGGGACCAAGCCATCGGGTGAAGGGGCGTCTCGGGTGTGCAGCGCATCGCTTGCCGCCGACGACAGCCGATCACTGCGGCAGACGAGTGTGGCCAGGAGGGCGACGCCTCAGTTTTCGAACACGCCAGCGGGAGAAGCCCGCCCCTCGAAAATTAAGCGCCGGAGACCCCGATGCCATACATCCTCACACCGATCGCTCAAGCAAACGGCGCCAGTTCGGCGCTGGACGAGATCAACCAGATCCTTGCCGAGGGAGAAAGCCTGGCGAGTAACGAGCCGAGCCTCTCCGCCGGCATCCCGGCCACCAACACCGCATCGAGCGGCAGCACAGCGCAGACACCCTCGCCCGCCGGCACTGCACCCGCCGGCACTGCACCCGCCGATACGAGCACACAGCAGAACGCCGGCGCGAATGCCTCGCCAAGCTCGTCTGGCGCTGCCGCGTCCGCCGCTGCCGGCACCGAGCAGAGCGCTGGTGCGAACGCCGTGAGCCAATCGGGCGCTCCGTCCGTCCCTGGCAAAACTCTGACCACAACGCTGCTCGGCACGGTCAGCGGTCCGGCAGCCGACCTTCTCAACGGCCTGCTCACAGATATTCAGAACGTGCCGACCACGACGGACCTGAACGGCAAGCCCGTCGGCGGCCTTGTCCAGGGCATTTCCGGCCTGACAACCACATCCGGCAGCAGCGACGCGACGTCCGCAAACCCGGGCGCAAACCCGGGCGCAAACCCGGGCGCAAACCCGGTCAGCATCGCAGCGCCGGTGGTGATCTCAGCGCCGGTTGCCGGCGGCATCAACTATCTCGGCTTTGCCGACGGCAACCATGACATAGCGCTGCAATCCGGTGAGAATGTCGTGGCACTCGGCACCGGCAGCAACATGCTTGTTCTCGGCACCGGCCATGACATCGTCCACATGACGGGCGAGGACACGGTGGCTGCCGGGATCGGCCAGGCCGACGTCTACGGCTACGGCAAGACGCTGCAGGTGATGGCAGGCAGCGGTTACCTGACCTTCGTCGCGCAGACCGGTGTCGCAAGCATCCAAGGCGGCAGCGGCCACGCCTTGATCTTCGGCGGCGTCGCCGGCAGCAATACCGTCATGCACGCCGGCACCGGCAACACCACGCTGGTCGGCGGCGCCGGCGCGATCAGCTTCTACGGCAACGCCGAATCCGACACGCTTTACGGCGGCTCCGGCGGCGGCACGTTGCAGGCCGGCACCGGCGGGGCGAGCGTGCTGACGGCGATCTCAGGCGGCACGACGATGATCGCCGGCGGCGATGGCGACCTGCTCTTCGCGGCCCAGAGCGGCGGCGACACACTGGTCGGCGGCGGCGGGCAGAGCGAGGAGCTGATCGGCAACTATTCGAACGCCGGCAACAGCTTCATCGGTGGCAGCGGCAACGCCACGATCTACACCGGCGCCGGCAACGACACGGTGAGCGGTGGCAGCGGCACGTCCCTGGTCGTTCTCGGCCGCGGCGCGGTGCAGGCGACGGCGGGCAGCGGCGAGTTCGATGTGCTGTTCTTTCAGCAACCCGGTCAGGCCGGCGGCAGCGTCACGATCAGCGACTTCGCGCCGGGCCGGGATCACATCTTTGCTCGCGGCTACTCAAGCCAGGACGTCGAAAACGCCTACGCATCGCGCCAGACAGTCGGCGGCGCGATGGTGATGAGCCTCTCGGACGGCTCGACGGTGACGCTGGTCGGCATGACGCACCTCGACGCCACGCCGTTTGCTTGAAGGCAGGTAAGGCAAGGAAGCGGAGCTGGGGCCGGGCGGCCCCAGACCCGCATTCATTTGGCACACCGGAGACGTTTCTTGACTTGCGAAGCATTAAAGCTGTCTCGCCTCATTCTCCGCAACTGTGGGCACCAAGTCAAAAACCAAAAACAAATGGATTTTAAAGGCTTCGCCTTTAATGGAGTCCAGAGGCAAAGCCTCTGGCCTTTCTTCCTGACTTCCTTGAGTTGCCCTGCCTCAAGCCGCCGCCTTGCGCGCCGGTGCGGTGCCGAACAGGTAGTCGACGTCGTCCTGGTCCAGCGTACCGAGGCCGCCGGGCGTCTCGCCGTCGTCGGAGAGTGCGATCTGGGCCAGCTCTGCCTTGCGGCGCTGCAGGTCGAGTATGCGTTCCTCGACCGTCTCGGCGGCGATCAGCTTGTAGACGAAGACCGACTTGGTCTGGCCGATGCGGTGGGCGCGATCGGACGCCTGATCCTCGACGGCCGGGTTCCACCACGGATCGTAGTGGATGACGGTATCGGCCGAGATCAGGTTGAGCCCGCGCCCGCCGGCCTTGAGGCTGATCAGGAACACCGGAACCTCGCCGGCCTCGAAGCGGCGGACCGGGGTTGCGCGGTCGGTCGTATCGCCGCGCAGCTCGACGAAGGGTATGCCGGCGTCGTGCAGGCGCGGCTTGATCAGGTCAAGCATGGAGGTGAACTGGCTGAACAGCAGGATCCGGCGGCCTTCCGGGATCATCTCGGTCATCATCTCGATCAGCGCCTCGAGCTTGCTGGAGGGTTCGGCGCGCGGTCCGGACGCCAGCTTGACGAGGCGCGGGTCGCAGCAGGCCTGGCGCAGCTTCAGCAACGCGTCGAGCACGACGATGCGGCTCTGGGCGAGGGAACGGGTCGCGACCTGCTCGCGCACGCGTTCGGACATGCTGGCGCGGATCATCTCGTAGAGTTCGAGCTGCTCGGGGGCGAGGGTGATGCGGCGCAGGATGACGTGGCGCGGCGGCAGTTCGGTCGCGACCTCGCTCTTGGTGCGCCGCAGGATGAACGGCCGGATGCGCCGTACGAGCTGGCCGCGGCGGATCGGGTCGCCGCGCTTCTCGATCGGGGTGCGGAAGCGGCGCTGGAACCCGGCGCGCTCGCCGAGCAACTCCGGCATCAGAAAGGTGAATTGCGACCACAGCTCGCCGAGATTGTTCTCGATCGGCGTGCCGGACAGGCAGATGCGGTGGCCGGCGCGCAACTGGCACACGGCGCGCGTCGCCTTGGCGTCCGGGCTCTTGATCGCCTGCGCCTCGTCGAGCACGACGAGGCTCCAGTTGATCGGCCGCATCTCGGCAATGTCGCGGGCGAGCACGGTGTAGGTGGTGATCACCGCATGCCGGTCGGCGATCGAGGCGCGGGCGCGATGGCGGTCGGCGCCGTGCAGCACCATGATCGACAGGTGCGGCGCGAACTTGTCGAACTCGGCCTGCCAGTTGGCGACGAGGCTGGTCGGCACGACGATGAGCGCCGGCCCGGCGAGGCGGCCTTCGGCGTGCTCGATCGCGATGTGGGCGATGGTCTGCGCGGTCTTGCCGAGACCCATGTCGTCGGCGAGCAGTCCGCCAAGGCCGTGGCGGGCGAGGTGCTGCAGCCAGGCGACGCCATGCAGCTGGTAGTCGCGCAGCGTCGCCTTGAAGCCGGCGGGCAGGCTCGCCTCGGGAATTGCCTCGCCGCCGCGGAGCTGACCGACATAGGCCTCGATGGTGGCGCCTTCCTCGTAGCGCGGCGCAAGCAGGTCCTCGAGCTCGAGCACCGTCGACGCCTCGCTTTTCGGCAGCACGAGGCCGCTATCGCTGCGCCCGGACGACCCTTCGACGAGGTCGCCGATGATGGCGAGCAGGCGGCGGATGCGCTCGGCGGGCAGGCGCAGCACCCGGCCGTCCGGCAGCGAGGTGATCAGCTCGCCCTCGGTGACGCGCGCCGCCTCATAGCCGCCGCGCTGCAGCAGGCGCTCGAGGATCGGCAGCAGCGGGTGGCGCACGCCGTCGATCTCGATGCCGGGATCGAGCGAAAAGCCGAGCCCGCCGCCGCGGTCGCTGACGCGCAGGTCCCACAGGCTGCCGGCAACGATGGAGGCGGGGGCGAGCGCCCGGCTCATCTCCGCGCGCCAGCCGGCCTCGACCAGGGCGGGGACGCGGGCGGCGAGGAACACGTGCCAGCGCTCGGCCGCGTCGTCGCCGCGCAGCACGAAGACGCGGCTGCCGCGTGCGCCCTGGCCGCCCGTCTCCGCGCTGATGCGGGTCTGCACGAAACCTTCGGCGGCGAGGCTCGCGACGGCGGCGGCTTCCGCCTCGCGGTCGCGGCGGACGAAGCAGTTGAGCCCGGCTTCGCGCACGGCCACGAACTGGTTTTCCTCCTCCCAGCCGATCTCGTCCGCTCCGTAGCCGTAGGAGAGCAGCAGCGCCTCCATCATCTGCGGCCGGCCAAGCTCGTCCTCGCTGCGCACCGCGCCGGGGCGGAGCACGGGGGTGAGCGGCCGCTCGACCTCGATCGCCTCCACCTCGCGCAGCGGGCGCGGCGACGCGTGCGACGTCCGGACCGGGGTCTTGGTCCGGCTCACCACCCGCGCGGCCGTCTTCGGCACGATCCTCGGCTTGCCGGCCGGCCGCAGCGGCGGCGCGGCCTTGGGCGACGTGACGCGGCCAAGCGCGCCGCTCGTGGCATCGACATACCAGACGCCGTCGCTGCCGGTCAGCACCGCCGAGCCTTCAGGCAAGCTGCCTGATCCCGGGTGGCGCGCCGGCCCGGCCAGCAGCGGCCGGTCGAGGCTCCGCCAGTGGCCGGCGCCGGTGCGCAGCAGCAATTGAAGCGCGGTGGTCAGCGACGCCGGCAGGATCGCGACGCGCGGCGCCTCTCCGGCGCCGAGGGCGCGAGCAAGCTCCCGGGCGTTGCGGCCGGCCAGCGGGTCCATCGACAGCCGGCGCGGCGG
>CAXTSD010000017.1:0-15416 GCA_964246775.1 uncultured Acetobacteraceae bacterium
AGGCGCACGAGGCGAGCCTCGGCCGCATCGTCGAGGAGGCGCTGGTGCTGCACGCCGCGCACGCCTTGCTGCAGGCGGCCATCGATCAGCAGGCGGCGGCCGCGGCCCAGCCGTTGCTGGCCCGCATCGGCGCGGTGTTCCGCGCCATCACCGGCGGCGACTATGCCGGCGTGGTGGTCGAGGACAGCCGGGCCGGACCGCTGATGACGGCGCTCGAGGCCGATGGCGCGACGGGCAAGCCGCTCGACCAGCTCAGCGAGGGCAGCCGCGACCAGCTGTATCTGGCGCTGCGCATCGCAGCACTCGAGGACTACGCCGCGGCGACGACGCCGCTGCCGTTCGTCGCCGACGACGTGCTGCAGACCTTTGACGACGCCCGCACGGTCGCGACCCTGCAGGCGCTGCTCGGGCTGAGCGCGCAGGTGCAGGTGATCGCGCTGACCCACCACCCGCATGTCGACGCGCTTGCCAAGGCGCTGCCGGCGGGCAGCGTGCACGTCGTGCCGGTCGACGGCTTTAGAGCAGTTCCGCTCGGAGTGGACTCACTCCGGGCGGTAAAACTGCTCGCTGAACAAAAAGCTAGAGCGCGCTGACCGGACACGGTCAGCCTGAAAGCGCTCTAGCCCGGCAGGAACCCTCGCAGCAGCGCGTTGACCTGGTCCGGGGCGTGCTGCTGCACCCAGTGCGAGATGCCCGGCAGGCGCTCGATGCGCAGGTCGCGCACGTAGCGTTCGGTGCCGTCGAGGCAGATCAGGTCGAGTGCCGCGTCCCGCTCGCCCCAGATCACCAGCGTCGGCACCTCGATCGGCGTGTCGAGCCGCGGCAGGCCTTGGCTGAGGCGCATGGCGCGATACCAGTTGAGCATCGCGCTCGCCGCACCGGGGGCGCAGATCTGGCGGGCGTAGACGTCGAGAACGGCGTCCGGCAGGCGCAGGCCGGCGAACATGCGTCTGACCGCGGCGCCGTCGCCGGCGGCGAGCATGCGCTCCGGCAGCACCGGCAACTGGAAGAACGCGACGTACCAGGATTTCCGACGCTGCCGCCAGTGCTTGAGCGCGGCGCGGAAGCACAGCGGGTGCGGCACGTTCATGATCACCAGCCGCTCGAGCGGCCGCAGCCGGCCGGCGGCGAAGCACCAGGCGACCATGGCGCCCCAGTCATGCCCGATCAGCGTCACCCGGCTCGCGCCGGCGGCGTCGATCAGCGCCGCCACGTCGGCGAGCAGGTGGCGCATGGCGTAGGCGCCGACGCCGGCCGGGCGGCTCGTCTGCCCGTAGCCGCGCTGGTTGACCGCCCAGACCCGATAGCCGAGCCCGGCCAGCACCGGCACCTGGTCGCGCCAGGAGATCAGGTGCTCGGGAAAGCCGTGCAGGCACAGCGCGAGATGGTCGCCCGCGCCGGCCTCCTCGACCTCGAAGCGCAACCCGTTGGCCTCGATGAAGCGTATCGGCATGGTCCGTTCCGCCCGACGTCTCGCGGCGCGCCGATCGCGCGGCCGGCTCGCCGCCCGGCATAGCACGGTCGGCACACGCTCTAACGCGCCCTCGCCCGCGCGAGGCCCTGCCGCCGCAACCGCAGCCGGTCGAGCAGCAGGTAAACCGCGGGCGGCGTGAACCGCGGCCCCACCGGGCTCCCGAGCAGGCCGCCGGCTAGCTCGTGGCCGCGCGGCCGGCGCAGCTCCGCGCCGCTGCCCCAGGCGAGCGCCAGCGGCAGGGCGCCGAGCAGGGCGGCCGCCGTCGTCATCATGATCGGGCGGAACCGCATCAGGCAGGCCTGGAAGATCGCGTCGCGGCTCGACAGGCCGTCGTTGCGCTCGGCGCCGAGGGCGAAATCGATCATCAGGATCGCGTTCTTCTTCACGATGCCGATCAGCAGGATGACGCCGATCACCGCAATCAGCGAGAACTCGATGTGCAGCAGCAGCAAGGCCAGCACCGCGCCGACGCTCGCCGAGGGCAGGGTGGACAGTATGGTGACCGGATGGATGAAGCTCTCGTACAGCACGCCGAGCACGATGTAGACGGCGAGCAGCGCCGCGGCGATCAGCACGCCCTCGCTGCTCAGCGATTGCTGGAACACCTGCGCGGTGCCGGCGAACGCGCCGGTGATGTCGGCCGGCATGTGCAGCCCGGCGCTGGCGCGGTCGACTGCGGCCGCCGCGTCCGATAGCGAGCGTCCCGGGGCGAGGTTGAACGACAGGGTGACGGCGACGAACTGGCTCTGGTGGTTGACCGAGAGCGCCGTCTGGCCACGGCTGACATGGGCGACGGCGGAGAGCGGGATCATCGTCTCCTGCCCGGTGCTGACCGAGGCGCCGGACGAGGCGGTCGAGCTGCCGCTGGCGGCGAGCGCGTTCTGCGCCGCGTTGCGCTGCGAATTGTTGATGCCGTTCGCCGAACCCGCGACCGCGGCGCTCGCCGTCGCCGCCGACGTCGCCGCCACCGTGCCGGAGGGCGCGTTGGAGGCGGCGGTGCCGGTCGGCGTACCGGCCGAGGTGCTGATCCAGATGCGGTCGAGTATCTTCGGGTCCTGCCAATACTCGGGGGCGACCTCCATCACCACGTGGTACTGGTTGAGCGCGTTGTAGATGGTCGAGACGGCGCGCTGGCCGAACGCGTCATACAGCGTGTTGTCGATCTGGCTCGTGTTGAGGCCGAGGCGCGAGGCGGTGGCGCGGTCGATCGTCACCTCCGTCGTCAGCCCCGATTGCTGCTGGTCGGAATTGACGTCGGTGAGCGTCGGGTCGCGCTCCAGCGCGGCGAGCAGCTTCGGCGCCCAGGTGAACACCTCCGCCGTGTTGTCGGCCTGCAGCGTGTACTGATAGGCGGCGTTGGTCTGCCGGCCGCCGACGCGTATGTCCTGCGCCGGCACCAAGGTGAGCTGGCCGCCGGCGACGTGCGAGAGCGCGCGTCGCAGCCGCGAGGTCAGAACGTCGAGGCTGTCGCGGCTGCCCTTCGGCTTCAGGCCGACATAGACGCTGCCGGTGTTGGTCTGCGACGCGGCACCGCCGCCGCCCGCGCCGGTAAAGCCGACGACGTTGGCGACCGCCGGGTCGTGCTGGATGATCGCCATCATCTCAGTGAGCTTCTGGCTCATCAGCTGGAACGAGATGCTCTGATCGGCCTGCAGCCGGCCGATCAGCCGGCCGGTATCCTGGGTCGGGAACAGGCCTTTCGGGATCAGCGTCAGCAGCACGACGTTGAGCCCGACGGTCCCGGCAAGGATCGTCAGCACCAGCGCGTTGTGGTCGAGCGTCCAGGCGAGGCTGCGACCGTACGCCGCCTGCGCCCGCTCGCCAAGACTGCGGCGATGGTTCGGGTAGTTCGCAGGCGCCCGGTTCGGGCGGAGAAACAGCGCGCACAGCATCGGCGTGGTGGTGAGCGAGATCAGCAGCGACACCAGTATGGCAAGCGACAGGGTGACGGCGAACTCGCGGAACAGCCGGCCGACGATGCCGCCCATCAGCAGGATCGGCAGGAACACAGCAATCAGCGACAGGGTGATGGAGACGATGGTGAACCCGACCTCGCGCGCGCCGAGCAGCGCCGCGGCGCGGCGGTCCATGCCGTCCTCGGCATGCCGCGCGATGTTCTCGAGCACCACGATCGCGTCGTCGACGACGAAGCCGGTCGAGATGGTGAGCGCCATCAGCGACAGGTTGTCGAGGCTGAAGCCGAGCAGATACATCGCGCCGAATGTGCCGATCACCGAGACCGGCACGGCGACCATCGGGATCAGCGTCGCGCTGGCGTTGCGCAGGAAGACGAAGACGACGAGCGTCACCAGCGCGACCGAGATCAGCAGCGTGATCTCGGTATCGGCGAGCGAGCCGCGTATGCTGACCGTGCTGTCGAGCGCGAAGTTGATGTCGATGTCGTGCGGCAGCGCCGCCTGCAGCTTCGGCACCGCCGCCTTGATCGCGTCCACCGTCTGGATCACGTTGGCGCCCGGTTGCTTGAACACGATGACCAGCACCGCCGGCTGGCCGTTGGCGAGGCCGAGATTGCGCAAATCCTGCACGCCGTCCTCGACGCTGGCGACGTCGGTCAGGTGCACGGCGTGGCCGTTGCGGTAGGCGATCACCAGCCCGCGATAGTCGGCCGCGTGGTTCGCCTGGTCGTTGGTGTAGATCTGCAGTCGCTGGCTGCCGAGATCGAGTATGCCCTTCGGCGCGTTGGCGTTGGCCGAGGCGAGTGCCGCGCGCACGTCCTCGAGCCCGATGCCGTATTTGAACAGCGCCTGCGGCTGCAGCTCGACGCGCACCGCCGGCAATGCCGAGCCGCTGATGATCACCTGGCCGACGCCGGACAGTTGCGAAAGCTGCTGCTGCAGCACTGTGCTGGCGGCGTCGTAGATCTGGCCGCGCGTGAGAGTGCCCGAGGTCAGCGAGACGATGAGGATCGGCGCGTCCGCCGGGTTCACCTTGCGGTAGATCGGGTTGGCCAGCAGGTTGGTCGGCAGGTCGGCCCTCGCCGCGTTGATCGCCGCCTGCACGTCGCGCGCCGCGCCGTTGATGTCGCGATCGAGGCCGAACTGCAGGTTGATGCGGGTCTGGCCAACCTGGCTCTGCGAGGTCATCTCGGTCACGTCGGCGATCTGACCGAGATGGCGCTCGAGCGGACTTGCCAAGCTCGTCGCCACCGTCTCGGGGTCGGCGCCAGGCAATTGCGCCTGCACCGAGATGGTCGGAAAATCCACCTGCGGCAGCGAGGCGACCGGCAACTGGAAAAAGCCGAGGGCGCCGGCGGCGAGGATCGCGAGCGTCAGCAACGTGGTCGCGATCGGCCGGCGGATGAACGGGCCGGAGATGGTCATTCGGGGGCTAAGAAAGTAAGCGGTTCTTTTTCGAGAAAAAGAACCAAAAAGCTTTTGATTACTAAGACGAGCTGCCGGGCAGGCACGCGCCAATCGAGCAAAAGTTTTTTGCTACTTTTTTCAAAAAAGTAGGCCTTCCTTTACTCAGCCGCCGCCGCATCGCCAGCCCGCAAATTCGGCGCCCGCCCGGTAAGCCGTACCGCGAGCCGGTCAAACAGCAGGTAGATCACCGGCGTCGTGAACAGCGTCAGCACCTGGCTCACCAGCAGCCCGCCGACGATCGCGATGCCCAAGGGTTGGCGCAGCTCGGAGCCCGAGCCCGAGCCGAGCATCAGCGGCAGCGCGCCGAGCAGCGCCGCCAGCGTCGTCATCAGGATCGGCCGGAAGCGCAGCAGGCAGGCCTGGTAGATCGCGTCGCGCGGCGTGCGGCCCTCGCCGCGCTCCGCGGCCAGCGCGAAATCGATCATCATGATCGCGTTCTTCTTGACGATACCGATCAGAAGTATGATGCCGATGACGGCGATGATGTCGAGGTCGTGGCCGCTGAGATCAAGCGCGATCAGCGCCCCGACGCCGGCCGAGGGCAGGGTGGACAAGATGGTCAGCGGGTGGATGAAGCTCTCGTACAGCACCCCGAGCACGACGTAGACCGCGACCAGCGCCGCGCCCACCCGCAGCAATTCGTTGGACAGCGAGGACTGGAAGGCGGCGAGTGCGCCCTGATAGGCGGTGGTGAAGCTGTCGGGCAGGCCGATCTCGTGCTCGGCGCGCTCGATCTGCGCCGCCGCGCCGCCGAGCGAGGCGCCGGGAGCGAGGTTGAACGACACCGAGACGGCGGGAAACTGGCCGAGATGCTCGATCTGCAACGGCCCGCTGCGCGTCCGAACGTGCACCATCGCGGCGAGCGGCACCTGCCCGCCGGTCGCCGTCGCCGAGGGCAGATAGATCGCGGCGAGTGCCGCCTGCAGGCTGGCGCTATCGGTCACGTCGGCCTGCAGGATCACCCTGTACTGGTTCGATTGCGTGTACAGCGTCGAGACGATGCGCTGGCCGAACGCGTCGTACAGCGCGTTGTCGATGGTCGCCGGCGTGATGCCGAAGCGCGACGCGGTGGCGCGGTCGATCTGCATGTCGAGCGCCCGGCCGTTGTCGTTCATGTCGCTGGTGACGGCGGAGAACTCGGGCACCTCGCCCAGCCGCTCGACGAGCCTTGGCACCCAGGTCGCGAATAGCCCGCTATCCGGGTTCTCGAGGAAGAAGTGGTATTGGGCGCGGCTGACCGTGCTGTCGACGGTGAGGTCCTGCACCGGCTGCATCGCCAGGCTGATGCCGGGAACGCCGCCGAGAGCGCCCTGCAGCCGGGCGATCACGCCTGACACGGCGAGGTCGCGCTCGCCGCGCGGCTTGAGGTTGATCAGGAAGCGCCCGGCGTTCAGCGTCGTGTTGGTGCCGTCGACGCCGATGAACGAGGACAGGCTGTCGACCGCGGGATCCTTCAGTATGGCGTCGGCGAGTTGCTGCTGGCGCGCCACCATCGCCTTGAACGAGGTGTCCTGCGGCGCCTCGGAAATGCCCTGGATCGCGTTGGTGTCCTGCACCGGAAAGAACCCTTTCGGGATCGCGACGTACATCGCGGCGGTCGCGGCGAAGGTGAGCAGGGCGACGATCAGGGTCAGCATCTGGTGGTCGAGCACGATCGCGAGCCAGCGTCCGTAGCCGGCGACCAGCCGATCGAACCAGCGCTCGGCGGCCAAGTCGAGCCGGTTGCGGCTCTCGGCCGGGCGGTGGCGCACCAGCAGCGCGCACAGCATCGGCACCAAAGTGAGCGAGACCACCGCCGACAGCACGATGGTGACGGCGAGCGTGATCGCGAACTCGCGGAACAGCCGGCCGACGACGTCGCCCATGAACAGCAGCGGGATCAGCACCGCGATCAGCGACACGGTGAGCGAGATGATGGTGAAGCCGATCTCCTCGGAGCCGCGCAAGGCGGCGGCGAGCGGTGCTTCACCATCCTCGACGTGGCGGGCGATGTTCTCGATCATCACGATCGCGTCGTCGACGACGAAGCCGGTCGAGATGGTGAGCGCCATCAGCGACAGGTTGTCGAGCGAGAAGCCGAGCAGGTACATCGCCGCCAGGGTGCCGACCAGGGATAACGGCACCGACAGCGACGGGATCAGCGTCGCCGGCAGGTTGCGCAGGAACAGGAAGATCACCAGCACGACCAGCGCCACCGCCAGGCCAAGCTCGAACTCGACGTCGCCGACGGAGGCGCGGATGGTGGTGGTGCGGTCGCTGAGCACGGCGACGTCGACCGCCTGCGGCATCGTCGCCTGCAGCTTGGGCAGCAGCTGGCGTATGCCGCTGACCACGGCGATGACGTTCGAGCCGGGCTGGCGCTGGACGTTGAGGATCACCGCCGGCGTGCGGTTGGCCCAGGCGGCGAGCTGGTCGTTCTCCGCCCCGTCCACCACCGTCGCGATGTCGGACAGCCGCACCGGGTGGCCGTTCTTGTAGGCGATGATCAGATTGCGGTAGCCGTCGGGGTCGGTGATCTGGTCGTTGTCGTTGATCGTCGTGCTCTGCGACGCGCCGTCAAAGCTGCCCTTCGGCGTGTCGGTGTTCTGGGTGCCGATGATGGTGCGCACGTCGTCGATGGCCAGACCATAGGCGGAGAGTGCCCGCGGGTTGACGACGACGCGCACCGCCGGGCGGTTGCCGCCGGTGACCGAGACCAGACCGACGCCGGGAAGCTGGCTGATCTTCTGCGCGAGGCGGACGTCGGCGAGGTCCTCGATCGCGGTCAGGCTGAGCGAGGCACTGGTGAGGGCCAGGGTGAGCACCGGCGTGTCGGCCGGGTTGGTCTTGTTGTAGATCGGCGGCGCCGGCAGATCCGCGGGCAGCAGGTTGGTCGCCGCGTTGATCGCCGCCTGCACCTCCTGCTCGGCGACGTCGAGGCTGAGCGAGAGCGCGAATTGCAGCGTGACGACGGAAGCGCCGCCGGAGGAGACCGACGACATCTGCCCAAGCCCGGGCATCTCGCCGAACTGCCGCTCGAGCGGCGCGGTGACCGCGGTCGTCATCACCTCGGGGCTGGCGCCTGGATAGAAGGTCTGCACCTCGATCGTCGGATAGTCGACCTCGGGCAAGGCGGAGACCGGCAGGAAGCGGTAGCTGATGATGCCGACGAGCAGGATCGCCGCCATCAGCAGCGCGGTGCCGACGGGGCGCAGGATGAACAGCCGCGACGGGCTCATGGCGTCGGCGCGGCGCCCGCGGGCTTTGTCGGCGCGGCGCCCACGGGCTTTGCCGGGGCGGGGGCAGGCTTGGCCGGCACGATCTTCGCGCCGTTGCGCAGCCGGTCGAGCCCGTCGACCACCACGCTGTCGCCCGGCTTCACGCCCGACAGTATCTGCACCCGGTCGCCCTCGGCGGCGCCGAGATGGACCGGCGCGACGCTGACCGTGCTGTCCGGACGGACGAGGTAGACGAAGTCGCCCGGCGCGCCGTGCTGCACCGCAGCGGCGGGCGCCACGGTGACGCCGCGCAGCGTCTGCAGCAGCAGGTGGGCGTTGACGAATTCCTGCGGGAACAGCCGGTTCTCGGCGTTGGGAAACATCGCCCGCAGCTTCACTGTGCCGGTGGTGGCGTCGATCTGGTTGTCGGTGGTGGCGAGGCTGCCGCTCGCGATCGCCGCGGTGTCGGCGCGGTTATAGGCGGTCACCGCGAGCGGCCGGCGCGCCATCTGCGTCTGCAGCGCGTCGATGTCGTCCTCCGGCAGGGTGAACAGCACCGAGATCGGCTGCAGCTGGGTGACGACGAACAGCCCGGTCGGGTCGCTGGTCTGCACGTAGTTGCCGGGATCGACGAGCCGGATGCCGACGCGGCCATCGACCGGCGAGCTGATGTGGCAGTAGGCGAGGTTGAGCCGGTCGGCGTCGATCGTGCCCTGGTCGGTCTTGATCGAGGCCTGATACTGCTTGATCAGGAACGCCTGGTCCTCGGCCTGCTGGCGCGAGATGCTGTCCTGGCGGTTCAGCGTCTGATAGCGCGCGTTGTCGCGCTGCGCCTGGGCGAGCAGCGCCTGGTCGTGGGCGAGCGTGCCCTGCGCCTGCTCCAGCGCCACCTGATACGGCCGCGGGTCGATCTGGGCGAGGAACTGGCCGCGCCGCACGAGCTGGCCCTCGGTGAAGCCGAGGAACTCGAGCACGCCGTTGATCTGCGTCTTGACGGTGACGGTGGCAAGCGGCGTCACCGCGCCAAGCCCGCTCAGCGTCACGTCGACATCGCCGGTGCCGATGGTCGCGACGCCGACGGATTGCGGCGCCGCGGCGCGTCCGGCCGGATGGCTCGGCGCGTGGGTGCCGAGACGCCAGGCGACGAGCCCGATGATGCCGAGCACCGCCAGGACGACCACCGGGCGGATCCAGCGCCGGCGACGGGGCGGCGGCGTGCGGATGGCGGTGCGGCCGGGCGCCGGCCGCACCTCGAGCTGTTCGGTCATCGGGATACGGCTCCGGAAGCCCAAAAGTAAGGCAAGGGCTCTGCCCTTGACCCGTCATGCGCCAGCGTGCTGCGCACGACGGGGTCGAGCGACCCCAGACCCGCATCCATTGGAGTTTCCGCTTGCGGCCTTTCTCTGCCTTGCGAAGCAATCAAGCCACTACGCCTCCCACTCCGCAATCGGAGGTGAGACGCAAGACTAAAACAAATGGATTTTAAAGGCTTCGCCTTTAATGGGGTCAAGGGGCGAAGCCCCTTGCCTTGCTTCAGCGCCGGTCGCAGCTGCCGGTAAGCGTATTGTAGAACTGGCCGGAGCGGCAGGTCGGCGTCGTCGGCGCGGTGGTCCTGGCCGATGCGGCGGGCGGCCGGTAGCTCGACGGTGCGTAAGCAGGCGGGGCGTAAGCAGGCGGGGCGTAAGCCGGCGGAACGTAAGCCGGCGGGGCGTAAGCGACCGGCGGCGGATAGTAGGCTGGCGGATAGCCGTACGGTGGATAGCCGGGCGGCACGGCGTAGACCGGCGGATACGGGTAGGCATACGGATACGGCGGCGGATAGTAGCCGTACGGATTGGCGATGGTGGCGCCGATGACGCCGCCGGCGGCCAGGCCGAGCACGGTTCCGGCAAAGATTCCGCCGCCCCAGGCTTCGGCCGGTCGCGCCGACGCGGTGCACAGGGCGGAAGCGGCGAGTCCGGCACAGAGGATGCGTCGCATGACGGGGAATGCTCGCGATAGGGTTGCGTGTCGATGCCACAGTTTGGCGCTCGCGCCGCCGTCGTCCAGTCTCGAAATGTGACGGCGGCAAGCTGCGCCGTCGATGCCGCGGGCAGGCTCAGCGATCGACCCAGACATACGGATAGTTGATCGGGGTCGCGATCGGGTCGACCATCAGCGCCTGCGCGCCGCGCAGGCGCGGGCTCTTCAGCGTGTAGAACCGGCCGTCGAGTATCGGCACCCAGGCCGCCTCGTCCATCACCGCCCTGAATATCGCCCGCCAGGCGGCAAGGCGCTCGCCGCCACGCGCCGGATCGCTGATCGCGTCGGCCGCCCGCGCCTGCCGGTCGAGCGCCGGGCGGCAGAAGGCGGCGAAGTTCCAGCCGCCGGTGGCGGCGCTGCCGCAGGACAGGATCGGGGCATAAAAATCCGTCGGGTCGGGGAAGTCGGCGGACCAGCCCTCGACGCCGGACCAGGCGAGCGGCGCGTCGGCGGGGTTCCTCGCCGCGTCGTCGAAGGTGGTGTTGGCCAGCGTCTTGATCTCGGCCGTGATGCCGACCGCCGCCAGGTCCTGCTGCATCGCCTGCACGAGGCGCGGATTGGGGTCGGTGTCGTTCGAGTACAGCACTGTGTGGAACCCGCCCGCCAGTCCCGCCTCGCGCAGCAGCGCGCGCGCCGCCGCCGGATCGTATCGGTAGCCCTTGTAGTCGGGGTCGTAGCCCGGCATGCCGAGCGGCAGTATCTGGTTCGCCGCCGGATCGCGGCCGTTCAGCAGCTTTACGATCCTCGCCTTGTCGATCGCCTGCTCGACCGCGCGCCGCACCCGCACATCGTCGAACGGCTTCTGGTTGGTCTTGATCGCGAGATAGGCGGTCAGCAGCTTCGGCGCCTGCACGACGTTGCCGCCCCAGACCGGATCGCGCAGCGTGGCGCTGAACTGCGCCGGCGGAATGTCGTCGCCGAGCACGTCGATCTCGCCCTGCCGCAACTGCAGCAGCGCGGTCAGCGGCGCGGCGCCGATGGCGACGGCGACGCTGTCGAGATGCGGCACGCCCGGCTCGAAGAAGTGCGGGTTGCGCACCAGCGTCAGCCGCTCGCCGAGCTTCCACTCGGCCAGCATGAAGGCGCCGGTGCCGACCGGGTGCTTGCCGAAATCGCCGCCCGGCCTCTCCACCTCCTCGCGCGGCACCGCGAAGGCGAAGTTGAGCGCTAAGGCCTGCAGGAACGGCGCGCTAGGATAGGCGAGGCGGATCACCACCGTCGCCTGGTCGGGCGCGGCGATGCCGCGCAGGTGGTCGGCCCTGCCGTGCACAAAATCGTCAAAACCGTCGATCGCGCCGAAGAAGCTCGCACCCGGGCTTGCGGTCTTCGGATTGATGGCGCGGGTCAGCGAGTAGACGATGTCGTCGGCGACCAGCCGGCGCCCGTTGGAGAACCGCACGTCCGGCCGCAGCTTGAACGTATAGGCGAGCCCGTCCGGCGAGACGGCGTAGCTCTCGGCGAGCATCGGTCGCAGCGTCGTCGTACCCGGCTCATAATCCAGCAAGCCGTTGAAGATCGAGCGGATCAGGCCGTAATTCTGAAAATTGTAGCCAGTAGCCGGATCAAGCGTCGCGATGTCGTCCTGAAAGGCGATCGTCATGCCGCCGCCCTGACGCGGCAACTCGTCGGCGCGTGCCGCGGTGAACAGGCACGCGGCGAGCAGGACGGCGAGGCGCATGGGTTGGTCTCCCAAGGAAGGAAGGCCTACTTTTTTGAAAAAAAGTAGCAAAAAACTTCTGCTTTATTAATAAAAGCTTTTTGGTTCTTTTTCTCGAAAAAGAACCGCTTTCTTTCAGCGCGGCCCAGGAAACCAGGCGTCGCTCGCGCCGCCTAGCCGGTAGGCAACCAGCCCGATCCACTCATGCGCCGCCCAGTCGAGCATCGCGAGCCGCGCGCCCATCGATTGCGGGGTGCTATGCAGATGGTCGCGCGACTGATAGCCGACCGGCCAGGGCAGCACCGTCCAGCCGGCGTGGCGGAACACCCCGACGGCGCGCGGCATGTGGCTCGCCGAGGTCAGCAACACCCAGCGCTCACCCGGCTTCGGATGCACCAGCGCCGAGGTGTTCTGTGCGTTCTCGAGCGTGGTGCGCGAGGCGCTCTCGTAGAGCACCCGGCCGTCCGGCAGGCCGAGCTGGTCGAGCAGGATGCGGGTGTATTCGGCCTCGTTGGAAACCCCCTGCTCGAGCGCGCCGGAGCCGCCGGTGAACACCAGTTTCGCGTCCGGATAGCGCCGGGCGAGAATGAAAAAGGTGGTGATCCGGTTGGCGGCCGAGGTGAGGGCGGGGGTGGCGCGGTCGCGGCTGGTGATGTCGTCGATCGCGCCGCCGAGCAGGATGACGCCGTCGACCCGCTCCGGCATCACCGTCACCGCGGGAAACCGGTCCTCGAGCGGGCGGATCGCCCAGACCTCGAGCGGCAGCAGCAGGCAGGCGCTCATCGCCGCGGCGCCGAGCAGCAGCAGCGCCCGGCCGATCCGCCACCGGCTGAGCAGCAGGCCGAGCAGCAAGCACTCGGCGATCAGCCCGGTCGGCAGCAGCAGTATGGTGAGCAGCTTGCCAACGACGAACATTCTAGCCGGCGCAAGCGATGCGGGCGATCCGGCGGGTCGTCATCGAGCGCGGCGTCCTGGATTGCGTGGCCGCGCTGTGTAGAGCAGTAACGCGCCGAATGCATCAGTTCCGGGCAGCCGCACCGGCGGGAGAGCGACGAGGGTGAAGCAGGTTGTGTTCGGCGCCGCGGCGACGCTGCTCGCGCTGTTGACTGTCCCGGATCTGGCGCGCGCCGAGACGGCGGTTCCGGCAACACCGTCCGGGCTGTCCGGCAGCGTGCCGTCGGGCGTGCTGCGCGCGACGCTGGCCAACGGCCTGCGCGTCGTCGTGGTGCCGGACCGGCTGGCGCCGGTGGTGACCACCGAGCTCAACTATCTCGCCGGCTCGAACGACGCGCCCGAGGGGTTTCCCGGCACCGCCCACGCGCTCGAGCACATGATGTTCCGGGGCAGCCAGGGCCTTGATCGCGACCAGCTCGCCGAGCTCGGCGCCCGGCTCGGCGGCGTCTACAACGCCGACACCACCGAGACCGTCACCCAATACACCTACACCGTGCCGGCCGACGACCTCGCCATCGCCCTGAAGAGCGAGGCGCTGCGCATGCGAGGCCTGAGCCTCAACGAGGCCGACTGGATGCAGGAGCGCGGCGCCATCGAGCAGGAGGTCTCGCGCGACCTGTCGAGCCCGATCTACAGCGCGCTTTCGCAGATGCAGGCGATCCTGTTCGCCGCCACGCCTTATGCGCACGACGCGCTCGGCACCCGGCCCTCGTTCGACAAGACCGACGCGGCGCTGCTGCGCCAGTTCTACCAGCGCTGGTACGCGCCCAACAACGCGATCCTGGTGATCGCCGGCGACGTCGATCCGGCGGCGGCGCTGGCCGAGGCGCATGCGGCGTTCGACGACGTGCCGCGGCGCGACGTGCCGGCGCACGCGGCGTTCACCGTCGGGCCGGTGAGTGCGAGGACGCTCGCCGTGCCGACCGATTTCCCGGTCGGGCTGGTCGTGCTCGGCTACCGCATGCCGGGGCTGACCGCGCCCGACTTCGCCGCCGCCGACATACTCGGCGACGTGCTGGGCAGCCAGCGCGGCGCGCTCTACGGCCTGGTGCCGGCCGGCCGGGCGCTGGCGGCGCAGTTCGACTACCAGGCCAAGCCCGGCGTCGGCTTCGGCCTCGCCCTCGGCGCCTATCCGCAGGGCGGCGATCCGGCGCCGCTGCTCGCCGATTTGCGTCGCGTGCTCGAATCGGCGGCGCTCGACGGCGTCCCGCCCGAACTGGTCGAGGCGTCGCGCCGGCAGGAGCTGGCGCAGCTCGCCTTCGAGAACGACAGCATCAGCGGCCTCGCCCGCTCCTGGTCGCAGGCGCTGGCCTTCGAGGGCGCCAACTCGCCGGAGGACGTCGCGCGCGCCTATGCCGCCGTCACCGTCGCCGACGTGAACCGCCTCGCCCGCCAACTGCTCGACCCGGACCACGCGGTGACCGCGATACTGACGCCGCAGAGCGCCGGCCGCCCGGTGACGGGGTCCGGCTTCGGCGGCGCGGAGTCGTTCAACGCCGCACCCGACCACCCGGTCAGCCTGCCGGATTGGGCCGCGGCCGCGCTCGCCACCCTGCACCTGCCGGCGCCGCCGACCCCGCCGGATGTGAGCGTGCTCGCGAACGGGCTCAGGCTGATCGTCGTGCCGCAGCATGTCGGCCACACGATCTCGGTCTACGGCCAGGTGCGGGAAGTCGCCGAGACCGAGGAGCCGGCCGGCCAGGAAGGGGTGGCGGAGCTCACCGGCGCGCTGTTCAACTACGGCACCGCGCTGCGCGACCGCCTGGCGTTTCGCAGCGCCGTCGACGCCATCGCCGCCGTCGAGGCGGCGGGTCCGAGTTTTTCGCTCAAGGTGCTGACGCCGCAATTCGAGCCGGGCATGAAGCTGCTGGCGGAGAACGAGCTGCGCCCGGCCTTCCTCGAGCCCGGCTTTTCGCCCGAATTGTTCGAGGTGCTGCGCCGCCAGTTTTCGCAGAGCCTGTCCGGGCTGCTGCAATCGCCCGGCTACCTGTTCGCCCGCGCCGTCGACGCGGCGCTGCTGCCGCCGCGCGACCCGAAGCTGCGCCAGCCGACGCCGCGCACGGTCGCGGCGTTGCAGCCGGCCGAAATCGCCGCCTATCACGCAAAAGCCTACCGTCCGGACCTCACCACCATCGTCGTGCTCGGCGACGTCACGCCGGCGGAGGCGCGTCGCGTCGTGAGCGAGACGTTCGGCGGCTGGCAGGCGACGGGCAGCACGCCCGCGATCGACCTGCCGCCGGTTGGCGCCAATGCGCGATCGCAGACGCGGGTGCCGGACCCGAGCAGCCTGCAGGACAGCGCGGTGCTGGCGCAGACGCTGGCGCTGCCTGTCGCGAGCCCCGAGCGCACCACGCTGATGCTCGGCAACACCATGCTCGGCGCCGGCTTCTCGTCGCGGCTGTATCGCGACCTGCGGGTGAACACCGGCTACGTCTACACCGTCAGCAGCGGGCTCGACTGGACGCGCAGCCGCGCCGAGTACAAGGTCTCGTTCGGCGCCGACCCGCAGAACGTGGAAAAGGCGCGGGCGCTGGTGGTGCGCGATATCAAGGACATGCAGGCACATCCGGTCGGCGAGGCGGAACTGGCGCGGGCCAAGGCGCAGGTGCTGCGCCGGCTGCCGATGGGCCGCGCCAGCGTGCCGGCGATCGCCGCACTCTACCTGCGCCTCACCGATCTCGGCCTGCCGCTCGACACCGAGCAGCTCGCCGCGACCCGCACCCTGGCGG
>CAXTSD010000018.1:0-14786 GCA_964246775.1 uncultured Acetobacteraceae bacterium
GCCGGTCTGGGCCGGCTCGGCCCAGCGGGTCCAGGGCAGAGCCCTGGCCTTACTTACGCTTGCCTTCCTTAACGTTGCCTGTTACGTCAAGCCGCACTACTCACCAACAGCCCGCGTGCGATCAGTTCCTCGGCGATCTGCACCGCGTTCAGCGCCGCACCTTTGCGCAAATTGTCGGCGACGCACCAGAAGGCGAGGCCGTTGGCGACCGTCGGGTCGCGTCGCAGCCGGCTGACATAGACGGCGTCCTCGCCGGCGCAGTCGATCGGGGTGATGTAGCCGCCGTCCTCGTGGCGGTCCTGCACGACGACGCCGTCCGCCTCGCGCAACAGCGCCCGCGCTTCGTCGACGTCGACCGGCTCGTCGAATTCGACGCTGACCGCCTCGGCATGGCCGATGAACACCGGCACGCGCACGCAGGTCGCCAGCACGGCGATGTCGGGGCCGAGTATCTTGCGGGTTTCGACCGCCATCTTCCATTCCTCCCTGGTCGCGCCGTCTTCCATGAAGCTGTCGATATGCGGGATGACGTTGAAGGCGATCGGCTTGGTGAAGATCTCGGGCGCCGCCGGGTCGTTGACGAAGCTCGCCTTGGTCATCGAGAACAGCTCGTCCATGCCCTCCTTGCCGGCGCCGGAAACCGACTGATAGGTCGAGACGACGATGCGCCGGGCGGTGTAGCGGTCGTGCAGCGGTTTGAGCGCCACCACCATCTGGATGGTGGAGCAGTTCGGGTTGGCGATGATGCGGCGGCGGGTGTGCCGGCTCAGCGCCTCGGGGTTGACCTCCGGCACCACCAGCGGCACGTCGGGGTCCATGCGGAACTGGCTGGTGTTGTCGATGACGATGCAGCCGGCGGCGGCGGCGCGCGGCGCGTGCACGGCGGAGACCGCCGCACCCGGGCTGAACAGCGCGACATCGGTGCCCTTGAAGTCGTAGGTCTCGAGGTTGCGCATCTTGAGCACGGCCTTGTCGCCGAACGACACCTGCTGGCCGGTCGAGCGCGGCGAGGCGAGGCCGACCACTTCGCCGACAGGAAAGTTCCGCTCGGCAAGCGTTTTCAGGATCTCGCGCCCGACGGCGCCCGTCGCCCCGACGACCGCAACCCTGTAGCCCATCGCACCGCTCCCGCTCACCACCGCGTAGCGATAGCGGCAGCGGGCAGGGCAGGGCAAGCGATGCGCATCCGGACGTTGCCTCGAGCGCCCCGTCGACATCGCCCCGTCGACATCGCCAGGGAACTCGCGCATCCGACCGTCCCTTTAGAAGGCCAGAGTTCAGCCGAAATGCGTCGCGTAGGCCGGGAGCCTCGAACTGTCCCGCACCACGGCGCCGCAACGCCTGACACAGCCGGAGACACGCCATGCCTGACGACAGCCGGACGCGCTCAGCCGAAGCCCAGCCGACGCAGCCCGACAGCAACACCGCATCAGCCGGGGCGCAAAAGGCGCCGGCGGCGACCCTCGTGATCTTCGGCGCGCATGGCGACCTCACCAAGCGCCTGCTGATGCCGGCGATGTACAATCTCACCTCCGAGCACCTGCTCGATGACGGCTTTCGCATCGTCGGCGTCGATCGGGTCGCGTCCAGCGATGACGACTGGAAGGGCGAACTCGGCGCCACGATGCAGGAGTTCACCCGCGACAAGTCGGCCGAGTTCTACGTCGAGACGATCGACGAGGGGGTGTGGGGCTGGGTGACGCAACGCCTGTCCTACGTGCAGGCGGATTTCACCAAGGCGGAGGACATCGACCGGCTCGGCCGTCAGCTGCAGGGCAACGTCATCTTCTACATGGCGGTCGCCGCGCGGTTTTTCGGCGGTATCGTCGAGCAACTCGGCCGCGCCGGCCTGCTCAGGCAGGGCGACGGCGCGTTCCGCCGCGTCGTCATCGAAAAGCCGTTCGGACATGATCTCGCCTCCGCCCAGGCGCTGAACGCGCAGATACTGCATCAGGCGGACGAGGCGCAGTTCTTCCGCATCGACCACTTCCTCGGCAAGGAGACGGTGCAGAACATCATGGCGCTGCGCTTCGCCAACGGCATCTTCGAGCCGCTATGGAAGCGCGACCACATCAGCCATGTCGAAATCACCGCCGCCGAGACGATCGGCGTCGAGAGCCGCGGCGCCTTTTACGAACCGACAGGCGCGCTGCGCGACATGGTGCCGAACCACCTGTTCCAGATCCTGGCGATGATCGCCATGGAGCCGCCGAACTCGTTCGACGCCGAGGACGTGCGCACCGAGAAGGCGAAGCTCGCCGAAGCCGTCCGCCCGGTGGCACAGGGCGACGTCGTGCGCGGCCAGTATACCGCCGGCACGGTGCAGGGCGTGGCGAGCAAGGATTACAGGAGCGAGCCCAACGTGGCGCCGGACAGCACCACCGAGACCTACATCGCGCTGCGCCTGATGATCGATAACTGGCGCTGGGCTGACGTGCCGTTCTATTTGCGCACCGGCAAGCGGATGACCGCGCGGCGCACCGAATGCGTCGTGCATTTCCGCCAGGCTCCGTATGCGATGTTTCGCGATACTCCGGTCGACAAGCTGGCCAAGAACACCCTCGTGCTCGGCATCCAGCCGGTCGAAGGGCTTACGCTCACCGTCAGCGCCAAGCACCCCGGCCCGCGCATGGAGCTCTCGCCGGTCGACCTCGCGTTCAAGTATTCGGACGTCTTCAAGCAGGAACCCAATGTCGGCTACGAGACGCTGATCTACGACTGCCTGATCGGCGACAGCACGCTGTTCCAGCGCGCAGACAATATAGAGGCCGGCTGGGCGGCGGTCGATCCCGCCCTGAAGGCGCCGCCCGACGTGCAGATGTATGAGGCTGGCAGCCCAGGCCCGAAAGGTGCCGAGGCACTGCTCGCCAAGGATGGCAATAGCTGGCATCCGCTCACGTGACCGCCGCAACGCGCCTCTTCGCCGACGCGGCGGAGCGAGGAGGCTAGCGATGCAGGATGGCGACGAGAGCCAGGCCAGGCTGCGCCAGGCGAGCGCCGCCAAGCTGGGGCAGCCGCTCGACGGCGCGTCGGTCGACGACCTGCGACTCTACATCACCGCCCTGCAAGCGGAGATCATGCGGGTGGAGCGAACCATCGCGGCGCGGCAGGGCGTCCGCAGCGCCGCGGACGCGGTGTTCAAGCCACGCGACCCGTGAGTTGATATAATTAAAGGCGAAGGCCGGAGATCACTCTCCGGCCTCGCACCCATAGAGGCAGACCGCGATCAGGCGGCCTGGCTCGTCTCCGCATTGGCTGCGGCGTCATTGGCGACGCTGTGGTCGGCCACCACACGATGCTGTCCGATCGCGATCCGGCGCGGCTTCAGAGCCTCCGGAACGATGCGGCGCAGCGTCACGTGCAGCAGGCCGCGGCTCAGCGACGCCTCCTCGACGACGATGTGGTCGGCGAGCGCAAAGCGTCGCTCGAAGGCGCGGCCGGCGATGCCGCGATGCAGAAGCTGCGCGCCCTGCTGCTCGGCCACCCGGCCGGTGACGATCAGTGTGTTGTCCTTGACCGTAAGATCAAGGTCCTCCTCGGCGAACCCGGCAACCGCCATCACCAGGCGATAGCTGTCGTCGCCAAGCTTCTCGATATTGTAGGGCGGGTAGGATGTAGCGGCGGACGCGGCACCGGACGCGGTGTCGGCGAGCCGGGCCAGCCGGTCAAAGCCGATCGCGGTGCGGAACAGCGGCGTAAAATCGTAAGTCATAAAAAACCTCCTGCGAAGCAAGGTCGATGTGGCCTCCCGCAAGACGGGCCGGCCGATCACTCTGTCCAGAACCCCGAACGGGCATCCCGGACAGCATCGCAGATTGGTGGCAGGCAGGGCGGGATCAAGCGCGCCCCCCCGAGAAAATCCCTGAAAATGCCTCGTTTCAGCTCGTCTTGAGGCCGATGCCGGCGAACTTCTTGTTGAACTTGGCCACCTGACCGCCGGTGTCCATCATCCGCTGCACGCCGGTCCAGGCCGGATGCGATTTCGGGTCGATGTCGAGCCGTATGGTGTCGCCGGTCTTGCCGTAGCAGGAGCGCGTGGTGAAGGCGCTGCCGTCGGTCATGACGACGGTGATGTCGTGATACTCGGGGTGAATGCCGGACTTCATCGGGTAACCTCTCGCCTGCGGCGCGCCCGATGCCGACCGGGCGCGCGCGCCCCGCCTATAGCGGAGCCGGCCGCCGCCGGCAACGAGGCGAGCCCGTCTTTGGGCGGCGTGCGTCAGCCGGGACGACGCCCCGCCGCCGCCTGGTTCTGAAACGCCCTGAAGACATCGTCGGCCTGCTTCTTCTGCGCCGGCGGCATGGCGTCGTAGAGACTCGCGAAGGCCGGCACGAGCTTTTGCATCTGTGCGGCGTGCGCCTGGGCGAGATCGGCATAGGACTGCATGTCGGCGACCGCCGTCATCGACTTCAAGCCGGCATGACGCTGCTCGGCGAGCTGGTCCATGTCGCGCGCATTTTGCCGCATCGTGTCGCTGAATGCCTGCCAGAGCGGCTGCTCGGCGGCGGTGATGTGCAGCTTGTCGTGCAGGTCGGTGATCCGCTTTTCCACTTGGCTCAACACGGCGCGCGTCTGCGGCGACGGCGCCGCGGGCTTGCCCGGCATGGCGGCGGGAGCGGAGGCGGGCGCGGGAGCGGGGCTTGGAGCCGCCGTGTCCGGGGCGCCCGCAGACGCCGGTGCGCCAGCAGCGGGTGGCGCTGCGGTATCGGCCTGGTCGGCCGCGAAAACCGGGCTGGCGGCAAGGCCTCCGACGAGGAGAACGGGCAGCAGGCGCACTCTCATAGGCGTTGCTCCGGCGACTTCAGGGGACGCATGGCTACGCCGGCGGGCGAGGCGCCGCAACCATCGGTTTTTACGTCCCGGCTAAACCTTTCGTTAAGTACTCCGGCGCATGCTCACCGCATGAAACACGATCGCCTCCGTAGATACGATGATCCCGGTGGACTGGGTGTCAGGACATCCTCCTCGGCCCATGGCTTCGCCCGCGCGGCGGACGTTCCGCTGTTGCGCCCAAATCCCGGGCGCCTCAGCGAACAAACCGAGGCGCTGCGCGAGATCGAGACCTCCGGCCTGTTCTCCAATTACGGCCCGGTGAACACCAGGCTGGAGGCGGGCTTCATCGCCTCGCTGTTTGATGGTCGGGGCAGTTGCGTCACGGTGTGCAACGCGACCGTCGGGCTGATGATGGCGATACGTGCCGCAATCGGCGCCCGCTCCGATGGCCGAAGACGCTACGCGCTGATGCCGTCCTTCACCTTCGCCGCGACCGCGCATGCCGCCCAGTGGGTTGGCCTCACGCCGCTGCTATGCGACGTCGACCCGCTGGACTGGACGGCATGCCCCGCCGACGAGGCGCGGCTGCTCGCCCGATATGGTGACGAGATCGCCGTGCTGATGCCGTGCACCACCTTCGGCAATCCGATCGATCTCGCCCGCTACGACCGGATTTTCGAGCAGACCGGCATACCGGTCGTGATCGACGCCGCAGCGGCGCTCGGCTCGCTCGACGCGACGGGTGCGCAGTTCGCCACCGGGACGCAGCACAGCGTCGTGTTCTCCATGCACGCCACCAAGACCTTCGCCTCGGCGGAAGGCGGGCTGGTCTATTCCGGACGCAAGGAGGCGGTCGACACGCTTCGGGTCATGGGCAATTTCGGGTTCGGCGCGCCCCGCACGGCGACGATGCCGGGGCTCAACTCCAAGATGAGCGAAGTCACGGCGCTGCTTGCGTTGCTGAAGCTGAAAGAGTTCGCAAGGATGATCGAGCATCGCGACGCGATGGCGAGCCTCTATCACGATCTGCTGCCCGGCCTGCAGTTCCAGCACGTCGCCGGCCAGCGCCAATCCGTGTGCTTCGTGCCGTTCCTGCTGCCCGACGCGATCGCGTCGCAGCGCGCCGCCGTCACCGCGGCATTGCAAGCGGCCGGGATCGGCACCGGGGCCTATTTCAGCCCGCACGTGGCCGAACAACCCTGGTTCGCCGAGAGCTGCCGCTTCGACGCCTTGCCGGTAACCGACGCGCTCGCCGCCCGCATCGTGGCTCTGCCGATGTCGGACACGATCACCGCGGCGCAGGTGCTGCGCGTGTGCGAGGCCGTCCGCCAGACGCTCCAAGAGCTCGCATCCCGCCCACGGCCCGAACTGCACCTTCCATCACCTGACCTGCCGGCGATCTCGCCCGCGAAAATCAACTCGGAGCGGCTGTAATGAACGTAATCACTCACGATCCGGAGCGCTCCGGCGCCGTCCGTGACAGCGCGCTCTCGGATGGCCACACCTGGATCATCACCGACGCCCTGATCGTCGGTGGCGGTCCGGCCGGACTGTCGCCGCTGGTGGCTGCCAGCAAGGCAGGACTGCTCGATGCGTTGCTCGCGCGCGGCATCGTCGTGGTCGAGCGCGCGGCGACGATCGGCGGCGGCAGGATCGGTGACTACGTCATCAACTCGGACAGCGCCGCAGAAGCCTTTCTCAGTTGCGTCGAGGGTGACGCTGATCCCCGCTTCGCAGCGCTCGCCAGGCATCCGGCAACGATGGCCGTCAACGCCCATCGCGGTGGCGCCGTGCCGCTGCCGCTGATCGGGGCGTTCTTGGCACTCATCGGCAAGACCCTCGATGCGATCATCGCCGAGCAGCCGCGCAGCAAGGTGCTGTGCGGCTGGGAAGTGGTGCAGAGTCGGCAGGTGCAAGGCGGCTTGTGGCTATCGTCGCTGCGCCGCCTCGCCGATGACGTCGAGGCGTCCTGCGTGTCGCGCTGCGTCGTCATCGCGACTGGCGGCTATCAGTCGCCGCAACGTCTGCTGAGCGAGCGCGTGGCGGGCGAGCCGCTGCTGCCGCGTTATCAGGGCCGGCTGATGCAGTCCGGCGAGGTGCTGACGGAGCAGGGGCTGGGCAACGTCACGGCGGCGCTGATCGGCCGGCCGAAGCCGCGCATCGCCATCGTCGGCGGCTCGACCAGCGCCGTCGCGGTGGCGCACGCCTTTCTGCACCGTATGCCGGGCGTCGCCTTTGATCCCGGCGCGATCACCATCCTGCATCGGCGACCGCTGCGCATCTTCTATCCGTCCGCGCAAGCGGCGCTCGCCGAAGGCTATGACGAGTTCGGGACCGAGGACATCTGCCCGCTGAGCGGTTTCGTCTTCCGGCTGGCCGGGTTCCGACTCGACTCGCGCGACCTCGTCATGCGCCTGCGCGGCATTGCCGGCCGGCCGGCCGAGCCGCGCGTCGTCTGCCGCGTTCTGGAGGCGAGCGAAGACGCCGCAAGCCGTGCCATCCTGGACCAGGCTGACCTCGTGATCGCCTGCCTTGGGTATCAGCCGCAGGCGCTGCCGCTGCTCGATGAAGCCGGAGAGCCGATCCCGCTTGCCGCCGACATCGCCCGGCAGCCGCTCGTCGACGGCTTCTGCCGCGTGATAGACGCACAGCGCCAGCCGATCGCCGGCCTATACGGGATCGGGCTCGCGGCAGGTTTCGTGCCGCACGGACGGCTTGGTGGCGAGCCCAGCTTTTCCGGCCAGGCAAACGGGCTATGGCTGTGGCAGAACGATGTCGGCGCCCTGATCGCCGAGTCGCTGCTCGCCGATGCTCCCGTGAGTGCCGCATCCGACCTCATGCCGTCCTTCGCGAGTGCCTGAATGCCTGTTTGAATACGAGGCGCCGATCAGGGTGCGTCGGAGCGCTGCTCCGGCGCGACCTGATGATCGTCGAGTTCCAGGATCGTGACTTCATCTATGCCAAGACTGCGCGCCTCGCCCTGCATCTCGGCGGCGATCTCGAATGGTGTGAGGCCGCTCGCGACGCGATCGACGTAGGCCTGCAGCGTCGTCGCGTCGATCGGCTTCTGGATCACTTCGAGATAAAGGCGCGAGATGAAGGCTTCGGCGGCGAGTCCCAGCATCGGCCGCAGCCGGATGCGGCGGGAGGCGGCATCCGGCCGGGGCAGCACGCTGCCGCTGCCGCGACCGGAATACAGCACGACGCGCTGCGAGAAGATGGCGCCAGGAGCGTCGGCAGCATCAATGCGACGGCGACGATACTCGTCGGATTCAAGCAGGCTATGCCGAACATGATCGAAGGACCGGTTCACCGTCTTCAGCCGCTGTATGTAGTTGAGCAGGCCCGCGGGATCGGCATGCCGGCCGAGGATGTCGCGATACAGCAAGTCGACGATGTCCTCGTCGGCAAGGCCGGCCGCCTCGGCGTCCTGATGAGTGGCGCCGGTCACCCAGGGCCGCGGCACGTTGACGGCGAGGATGTCCTCGAGCGTCCGGCGTCCGCCCGCCGCCCGGGCAGAGGCTGGCCGGCGCGGGCCCGGCACCACAAGCGCCTCATCGGTCTCGCCGATAACGAAACGCAGCGCGGCCAGATCTTCCGCAAGCATCTCCGGCGGCGTGAAGGTGATGGCGAACCAGACGGCGCCGGCCGCCTCTTCGGCGACGATCGCGTCCGGCAGCGCGGCGGGATGCAGCTGATCGGCAATCGCCGAGGCAACGACGTGGGCGTCGAGAATGGCGCTGACGGTCACGGGGTAGCCGGGCCGCGCGGCATGGCGAGCCCAGCCCACCGCCCCGGCTTCGGTGAGCTCCGCGATCGCGCCTGGCATCTCGGCTGCCTCCGTTCAGTGCGCGCTGTCGAGCTTGCCGTCCTGATTGGCCCGTATCGTCGACATCAGCCGACCATACGTACGCGCCCAGGAGAACTGCGACGCCCAGTCGAGCGCCCGCGCCCGCACCTCGTCGCGCCGGACCTCAAGGTCGAACACGGCCGTGAGCAGGGCACGCTCGAAATCACGCTCGATGAACGGATCGAAGTAATACGCGCTGGTGCCGCCGACCTCGGGAATGGACGAGGATCGCGTCGTGACGCAGGGCACGCCGGCCGAAAGCGCCTCGAGAACCGGCAGGCCGAAGCCCTCGAACAGCGAGGGATAGACGACGATCTCGGCATTGCTGATCAGCGCGTTCTTTGCCGTCTCGTTGACGAAGCCGGGGAACAATATGCCGCCGGCCTCGTATTGCGCCTGCAACCCGACCTGCTCGAGCAAGCTCTCAACGCTTTCTCCCCAACCGAAGCGGCCGAGAAAGACGATGCGAAAGCGCGACAGGATGTCCGGGTTGGCGCTGATATAGGCGAGCACCTGGCCGATGTTCTTGCGCGGCTCGATGGTGCCCAGCACCAGGATATACGGTTCGGCGGACGCTTCCGTGGCGGCGGCGCGCAGGCCGCTCGCGGCGAGCGGCATCGCAACGACGCGCGAGGCGGCGATCTGCGGAAAGTACCGCAAAACGTCAGATCGCGTCGCCTCGGAGACGCAAAACGTGACGTCGTTGGTCAGCATGTCCGCTTCCATCGTCAACGCGTGATACTCGATGGTGTCGCGGGTGTGAAATTGCGGCGTGAGCAGGGTGCTGAGGTCATGCACGATCTGGTATTCGCGCGCAAACCCGCGCCGGCAGGTCTTGCGGTTCGGAAACAGCGCCGCGCTGTCGGCGCCGAGTCGGGCGGGAGCGGGGTGCAGCGCCGCCCGCTGCAAATGCCAGACGAGCAGCTCGCCGTTGCGTCGATACAGCAGGTCCTCCACGACCCGGTGCTGCACCAACATGCGGCCAAAGAAGAACGACGCCTCGCAGCCGGCGTCGCCCAGCATCTGCTCGGCGAGCGCCGCCGTTACCTGGGATATGCCGGTATATTCGCGCTCGCGCAGCGGCCCGATCTCGAGATGCAGTGCCGTCATGCCCAGGCCGACACCGGATCAGAGACCGGTTCGGCCGCCGGCTCGGCCGCCGGCACTGCTTCTCGCTGAGGCTCGTGCCGCGACAGCGCCGCGAGCCGCGACTCGATATGCGGCCAGATCGCCTCGTGCGAGTAGCGCTCGCGCACTGTCTGCCGGCAATTTTGCGCCATCGTCTCGAGTGCCGACGCATCGAGCGCAACGCTCCGCTCGAGCGCCTCATGCACATCGGACATCTCGCAGCGATGGATGTCGAACGGCCGGCCGGCGATCGTGCCGGCGAGATGCTGGGTGTCGTTGGCGACGACGCGGTCGCGGATGATGACGGCGTTGCCGGCGTCGATGTAGTCCTGCATCGCGGTGTTGTCCGTGGTGACCGGAACGGTGCCGTGCGACATCGCCTCGAGCAGCGGCAGGTTCTGCCCTTCGGCGACCGAGGTGCAGAGGTAGAAATCCGCCAGATCATAGAGCGCGCCCATCTCGGCCTCGCTCAGATAGGCGTTGAAGACGACGATGTTCTCGCTCGACAGCACGGTGCCGGATTCGAGCTTGTGCGGGATCACGTCGGAGACGACGTCGAGCAGGTGGAAGCGTGTCGCCGAAGTCAGCACCTTGATGATCAGCACCGCCTCGGGATGAAGCTCGCTGAAGTAGTAGAAGCCGCGTATCAGCGCGTCGAGGTTCTTGCGGAAATCCTCCGGGTTCAGCACGCTCAGATAGATCGTCGGCGCCGAGGCCCTGCGCATCCATGGCGCGATCCAGCCGAGCAGCGTGTTCGAGCGAGTCTGGGCGAGCTTGCGGTTCTCGCCCGGCGACAGCAGGAAGTGGTAGACGACGGGAACGACGGAGAGCGAGCCGAGCTGGATGAGCGCTTCCTCGCGCGAATGTCGGCGGCGCGTCGGCATCGGCACCGGCGCCGGTATGCGCACGCTATGGGTCAGCCCGTGGAGCGCGAGCACCCGGCCGGTATAGCTCGACGGCACCCAGACCTCGTCGCAAAGCGCCAGCATGCGCTTCTGATTGAGGAACGGATGCTCGTTCACCAGGGTCGCGTCCTTGAGGACGTCGAATTCCCAGGCGAAGCAGCAGATGTTGACGGCGAATTTCAGCAGCCTGACCTGCTCGGTGGAGCGGAACACCAGATGCAGCGTCGGCAGGCTCTCGTCGATCGCGCCGTCCGGGAAGGCGCGGGCGGAATTGTAATACTCAGGCATGCTGAGCTTGCCTGGCAGCATGTCGCGGCGCTTCAGCAGGTCAAGGAACTTGGCCTCGGCGAAGCGATAAGAGTAGTGCGGAGCACCGAGCACGCTCTGCATGTCGCCCTCGACCGCGCTCGAATAGAACAGGTTGCACTGCACTGACGACACCTGCGGATGGGTTCTCGGACCGGCCGGCCTGTAATACCCGCACCGGCCACCGTGTCAAAATCCCTCGATCGGGATTGCCCGCCGCTGTCGACCGCGGCCGGGCGCCGCCGGCGCCGAGACGTGGTTCGCGCGCCGCGGCTGTGTTAGTCTCGAGCCGCGGCAGCGATGCGGACGGGCGATGGATCAGGGCGAAAGCGGTGCCGGCGTGATGCGGAACTGGCCCGAGCGGGGCATGCCGATCGCCGTGGCGAGGAGCCTGGTCAATGCCGTATTCCGCACCCTGCTGTTGCGCGAACCCGATCCGAGCGGTCTTGCCGACTGGTCAGCGCTGCTCGAGCGCGGCGAGGTCGACCTGGAAGCGATGATCGAACGGACGCTCGCGGGCGCCGAGTTCGGCGAACGGGCGGCCGACTTCCTGCGGCGCTACGTCGCCCAGGGTTCGGCGCGGCTCACCAACGACGTCTCGCAGTTCGGCGAGACCTGGCTGCTGATGCGCGACATTATCAACCGCGCCGCCCGCTACCGTATCGTCGTCGATGTCGGCGCCCGAGGACGCGAGCGGTCCAATTCCTACGACCTGCTGCGTCATCTTGGCTGGCGCGGCCTGCTGGTCGAGGCCAATCCCCGGCTGATCGGTCCGATCAACGCCGAGTTTGCCGGGCTCGACTATACGCTCGTCAATTGCGCCGTCTCCGACTACTCCGGCGTCGCAAAGTTCTTCCTCGGCGTGAACGACGACGTCTCGTCGCTGACCCGTGATGCGGCGCTCGGCTGGGGCGAGGTGCAAGGCGAAGTCGAGGTCAAGGTCGAGATGCTGAGCCGGGTGCTGCGCGAGCATTCCATCCCGCTCGACTTCGACGTGCTTTCGATCGACGCCGAGGGCGAGGACATCAACATATTCAACGAGGTGGTGCTCGGCGGCTACATGCCGGGCTACGTCATCATCGAGGCGTCGCACGACTTCGAGACCAAGGCGCTGAGCGACCTGCCGATCGCCGGCGCGGTGCTGGAGCGCTATTCGATCGCGGCTCAGACCAGGGCGAACCTGATCCTGCGCCACCGGCAGCGTTAGAGGCGGCTGGTCCGGCCCAACGCCGCGCGGCCGAGCCTCCCCTGGTTCGCCGCCGGTGCCTGCTGTATATACGTGCTCCCGTTCCGTCGGCGCTCCGGGAGCGGTATTGTGGAGAACAGTCATGGCTGACAGCAAGGATCAGATGACGGCCGCGGCGATCCTCGCCTGCGAGGCGTCGCGCCAGCAACTCGCCGGTGCTGCCGCCAGCACGGCACCGCGCGACGTGCCCGGCGAGCTGCTGCAGCTCTACAAGTGGTATGTCAGCAAAATCGCCGACGAGGCTCCGGCCCGCACCGGTGCCGCGCCGCGTAGCTGGTAGGGAGGGGAGGCGGTCCTGCGGCGCTACTTGGTCGACCGTCAGGCGAGGCGCCAGTTGCCGCTCGCTTCCGCCTTGTAGGACAAGCTGTTGCGGGCGGCGCAAAGCCGCCGCCAGCCATGTTCGCTGAGCAGGGCGATGCCGCTGGCGGTGCCGTGCTCGCGCAAGTGCCGCACGAGGTTGCGCGTCAGCAGGCCAGGGCCGGTCGTCGACCAGATATCCGCCCTGTCGTCGCTGGCGAGCAGCCGGCCGACCGCTTCGGCGAGGCAGGCGCGCAGCACCGGGTGGCCAGGCATCGCGGCGATCAGCGCATTGTTGGTGTACGGCGTGACCTGATCGAGCACGGTGCAGACGAGGTCGTGCCCGGCGACGCTGCGTAGCAACTCGACCGGCGTCTCGCGGCAGGCCTCGTCGACATCGAGATAGATGCCGCCGTCGCGGGCGAGCATGCACAGCCGCGCGAAATCCGAGCGCATCGCGGCGTGGTGGCAGCGCTCGAAGGCGCGCAGGTGCCGCGCCGGATAGTGCTGGCGTATGTAGTCGGTCGCCGTCTGGCGGTCGTGCAGCACCCGTCGCAACGACGGATCGGACCATCCTTCGACGACGGCGGCGACGTCGCTCGGCAGCGCTCCCTGGTCCCAATACTGCAGCAGCACCGGCGGGATGCGGCCGTAGCCCGGCGGCAGCGCGGCGTGGGTGCCTTGCAGCGGGCGGATGGCGCCGGCGGCAAGCAGGGCGCCGAAGGCGACCTGATAGGGGCCGGTCGCGTCTGGATCGGCGTCGATCATCTGGCCGGCGATCTTGAGGCAGGCCGGAAAGTCGGCGGCGGCGAACCTTATGCGGGCGGCGAGCGGGCGCGCCTCGGGCAAGGCCTCGGGCAAGGCGCCGAGCAGGGCGGCGGCGGCGGCGACGTCGCCGGCGCGGAACAGCAGCTCGGCAAGGTAGACGCGGTCCTTCACCGCCTTCGGCGCCGCATCGTCGCCGTCCGGCGGCATTCCGCCCGCGAAATCGCGCAGCCTCGCGAGGGCGGCTGAGGGATTATCGCGTCGGCCGATGCGGTAGCGCGTGATCGCCTGCCCGACCGGGTCGAACTCGGCCGGCAGGGCGTCGAGCAGGCAGGTCGCGGCGCGGAGGCGGCCGAGGCTCGCCAGTCGCTGGGCCAGGAACAGCCGGTCGGGCGGCGCGTCCGAGCGCTCGCGCAGCACGCGGAGCGCGGTCTGCCGGGTTTCGGCGGCCCAGTGGCGAAGCCGGCCGATCTCGGCCAGCCAGTAGCCGTCGGTCACAGTGCCACCCATGCGGCCGAGCATGGCGAGCGCCGCGTCGAGCGCATCTTCCGCCGCCTCAAGGCGCGCCGCCTCGAACCACGGCTGGTCAAGCTGCGGCTGCAAGGCGGCGACGCGCAACCAGTGCGCGAGGCTGACGCCGTCCTGGCCGAGCAGCCGGGTAAGCATCGCGAGCTCAAGTTCCGCCTCCGGTGAGGCGGGGTCGAGCGCGATCACGTCGTAAAAGGCGCGCGCCGCGTCGTGCAGCCGCCACGCGCGGGCGGCGAGCTGGCCGCGGCGCAGGCGCAACTCGGCCGCCACCCGGTCGAGCAGGCCGAGCTCGGCATCGATCCGTCCCTCCGCCTCGCAGCGCGCAGCGGCGTCGAGCAGCCGCGACACGCCGGCCAGCATGGCGGGTTCAGCGTCCATGATGCGATCCGTCCTGCATGGCCCTGCTTATACGACGTCGCGGCCCGGCAGGGCACCGGCTCGGCATGGTCGCCGAAGCGCGCCGACCAGCTCGCCTGCGATGATATCAGTGACGCGGAGCGACGGTGCCTGCCATAACGCGTTGACGATCGTGAGCGCACAGGGTGGGGGCGAGATGCACAAGCACGCGGGCGGCAGAATGCTGGGGCTGCTGCAGCGCGCCGGCGCGCTACCGTCGCTGCCTCGCAACAAGCCGCGCGGCGGTCCCTGCGATCAGGGACCGCTAACCGCGACCGCGCCGAGCCGATCGCTGGTCAAGCGTCTGGCAGGCGCGTGGCTGCAGAAGCGGCTGGCGCGCCATCTCGACCAGAGGCGCTCATACGAGGACTGAGCCAAGACCGGTGCGCTGGACGTGAACCGGACTTGATGCTCCCACTCGGCCAGATGAGTCCCGAACCAGCAGTTCGCCATGCTAGTTCGTGCTGGTTCGGGACACTAGGGCATTGTTTTAGTGTCCTGCCCCAGAAGTTCGAAAGCGAACCTCTGGGGCAGGACACTAGGTCGCGTGGACAAAGCTGATCCACTGTTTGATAGTAGCCAGCTTGGCGA
>CAXTSD010000019.1:0-14623 GCA_964246775.1 uncultured Acetobacteraceae bacterium
TAGGACTTCCGCATAGCCTTATGACAGTACACCGTACCGCTCAGACGCACGGGCCAAGAGCAGCGCCTTCCGGGTGATCTACTATGTACTGACTGACGCGCAGCCGATCCTGGCGCTGCTGATCTACGGCAAAGGCGAGCAGGTGAACCCGAAGCCCGACCAGCGCAAGGCGATGCTGGCGTTGGTTGAGCTAATCAAAGCGGATAGCCGGCGCGAGCGGGCATAAGGAAGGGCAGGATCGTGGCACACAAGCGCATCGACATAACTGACGAGCTGATCGCCAGCCTTGGCGAGGCCGCCGAGATCGTGGCTGGCGGTCGGCAACCGGCGCGTTCCTGGCATCCGCCCGCAACGGTGGACGTGCGCGCAATCAGGGCGCAGCTTGGTCTCAGTCAGACCGGATTTGCGTCTCGGTTCGGCTTCAGCCCGGCGAGCGTGCGGGAGTGGGAACAGGGCAGGCGCCAGCCGGAAGCCGCCGCCCGCGTGCTGCTACTGGTGATCGCGCACAGTCCCAAGATGGTCGATGAAGCAATACAGGCCAGCATGCTGGTTGCCGTGTAGGCAGTGCCCTTTGACGTGCTGAAGTTGTCGAAAAGCAGGAAGGCGATTGCCTTCAGCTCGATGCCGGCGCCACGAAATGGATCGTCTGCGTGCCGTTGCTCAGCAGCGTCAGCGCGCTGCCGGGTACCGTGCCACCATTGAGGCTTGCGCCCGAGACGTAGATGTTCCGGTCGCCGACGCCAGGATTGTAGAGATCGTTGACAAAATCGATGCCCAGCGTGTGCGCGCCGGCGCCGAAGCTGCCGAGAATGTCGACGAGCTGCGACTTGCCGGCGGCATGGATCGCGGTGGCGCTCAACGTGCCGCCGATCTGCTTGCCGTCGACGCTGACGGTGAACTGCGCGTCACCCTGATAGGCGTCCTCGGACACCTGCAAGGCAAGCGTGTTCGGGCCGCTGCCGACGCTGAGCGTCGGCGCCGGATCGGTGCTCAGCAAGCCGACGCTCTGGCTGCCGTTGCTCAGCAAGGTGAGACCGCTTCTCGGTACCGCGGCGCCGTCAAGGCTCGCGCCGTTGAGGTAGAGGTTGCGGTCGCCGACGCCCGGATTGTAGAGGTCGTTGAGGAACGTCATCGTCATCGTGTGCGAGCCGGCGGCGAAGTTGCCGAGCACGTCGATGGTGTTCGACTGCCCGGCGGCATGGCTCGCGGTCGCACTCAGCGTGCCGCCGATCTGCTGGCCGTCGACGCTGACGGTGAACTGCGCATCACCCTGATACGCATCCTCCGACACCTGCAAGGCCAGCGTATCGGAACCACTGCCCACCGTGAGCGGAGTTGCCGCCGCCGTCACCGCCGTCGGTTCGACCTCGATGACGAGCGGATGGTCGGTCACCGAGACCGATACCGACGAGACGGTCTTGCTGTCCGAAACCGCCGACGTGCCGGCGAGCGGATCGAACACCCTGACCTCGGATTGCGTGCCGCCGAAGCTCACGGTGACCGGTCGCGGGGTCGCCGCGAGCTGGCTGCCGATGGCCGCGTTCAACAGCGCCGGCTCCGCCCAGACAACGAGATCATAGGCACCGTTCGACTTCTCCAGCACCAGGCTGTTGCCCGAGGCCGGCAGTCCGGCAACCGAATAGGCGAGCGACCCGGTGGCGAACCCCGACGCAGTCGCACCGGTGTCGTTCAGCACCGACATCAGATTGTGGATCGCCGTCGCCACCGCCTTGGGCGTGCCGTCGGCGTTGAACAGTCCGTAATGGTTCTGCACGTCCGTATCGTTCGGATCGGCACGCTCATCCAGCAATTCGTAGAAATACGTCGCCGCGACGCCGTCCTTGGTCGCGTCCATCAGCAGGTCGAGATCGTAGCGCGCCTGCACGCCGTCCGACACCTGCCCGGCGATCTGCGACGCCGTCGCGTAATTGGTTTCGGTGATGGCGGTCGGGTCGCTCGGCGTCGCGAGGCTCGCCAGCCCGAGATTGTACTGGATCGTGCCGGCGGGCGGCGTTCCGTTGGCGAAATAGACGTGCATGTTGCCGTCGGTGGCGTCGGCCGACATGTTGCCAAGGCTCTGATAGGCGTCGGCGCCGACGCCGGCGAGGGTGATGTTGTAGATCGCGTCGCTCTTGAGCGCGGGGTCGGCGCGCACCGCCGCATCCAGCGCCTGCTGGTAGGATTGCGCGGCGCTCATGCTGTTCTGACCGTTCCAGCTGAAACTGCTGGTCATGTTGACTTCGTTCGGCCCCTCGATGGCGGCGACCGCGCCGGCGATCTTGTCGATGACGGAGATCTGTGACGCGAGCGCAGCACTCGACGAGGTCGAGGGCAGCACGATGTCGAACTTGTCGCCGTCGGCGGCCAGGGTCTGCATCTCGGCCAGCGTCTGCGGGATTTCAGACTCGCCGACGCGCGCGTGATCGATGCCAAGATAGGCGAGCGACGAGGCGACCAGCGCCGTGTTCCCGGTGCTGCCGTTATTGGTTCCGTACGACGTGTCGAAATAGCTCAGATGCGCGTTGACGCCGACGCTGTTGGCAAAATCGGCAACCCGCATCGCGTTCGGCTGCGTCGAGGTTAGCGTGGCGCTGACCGTCTTGTCATAGTCGAGCGTCTGCTTGTCGTTGAGCTGCATGACGCGGTCATAGGAGACGCCGTCCAGGTAGAGATTGCGGTCCTGTGTCGCGGTGCCGCCGCTGGCATCGTTGACGAACGACACCGCAAGCGTCGGCGTCGCGCCGAAATTTCCGCTGAAGGTGAATGCCTCGACGTTGTCGGCGGCGTTCGACGCCTGGACATCGAGCGTGCCGCCGACGGACGCGCCGTTGACGCTGAGTGTCGCATTGGCGTCGCCGTTCCAAGCGTCGCCGGAAAGATAGACGGTCAGACTATCGGTCATAAGCCACGGCCTCACATGGTGTCGGCATACGCCACATCACGGGCTTGTGAATGATCTGGCCAAAAAGCGCAACCGTAAGGTTGTCTTTAGATTAAGACACATACCTTAAGGCGAATGACTTTTAACTGTAACGCGGCGTGGAACGTTTCTCGCTGCTCATACAATGGTCCCTCTGCCAGATGCTATTTGAAACATCAAGCCTGCCCGTGCCTGTTTTTGGGAGCCGTGCCGACGGCGGCGTCATTGTCCGAACTCGGTCGCGCGATCAAGCAGCGGCATTGCCCGATGACGGATGGGCGTGTACGGCTGCCGGCAAACAAGGATCGTCGACAGCAATGCCCGGTAGCGCCGTCCGTCCTTCCTCGCTCCTCCGCGTCGCGGCAGTTACGTCGGCTGTCCTGCAAGTGATGCGCCCCGTCGCCAAGCTGCTGCCTATCGGCGTTGCTTCAGGTTTACTTGCGGCTTGCGCCATCAACGCGACGCCGGCGGTGCTCAGCGCCGACGACCGGACCGCGGTTTCGCAGATCTCGTCATACCTGAACGGGTTGCAGAGGTTTCAGGCGGACTTCACGCAAATCGGCCCGGATGGCGAGGCGAAGGGCGTCGTCTGGCTCGACCGGCCAGGCCGCTTGCGCGTCGAATACTATCGTCCTGGCCCGAGGACCATGCTGGCCAATCGCGGCAGGCTGCTGATCGCCGATCATCTGACCGGCGCGACGACGACGCTGCCCGTCGCCAGGACGCCGCTCGACATTCTGCTTGCCGCGTCGATCCCGTTTTCCGGCCCCGTCGCGGTGACCGCGCTTGAGCGTCGGCCGGGAGAGATGCGCCTCAGCCTGGTCAAGAGCGATGCGCCCGGTCAGGGCACGCTGACGCTGCGCTTCAGCGACAGCCCGCTTGCCCTGGTCGGCATCACGATCAGGGACCGCTTCAACCAGGTCACCACCCTCGCTCTGTTCAATCTCGTGCGTGATCCGGATTTCGGCGCCGACCGCTTCAACTACACGCCGGACCGCGCGCAGCCGGCGACATAGGGACGGCGGAGAACAGGCCCGCGTAGACCTGCTCCCGAGGTTACTGTCCGGATTCGAAACAAACGTACAGGCTTTACTCTGTGCGTTCCTCCAGCATGACCCAGAAATTGTCAAAAATTAATGTCTTTGCTGAAGCATCTGATTTGATTGAGCGGTCTTGTTCTTGTATGTGCCGGCCCGCGATCCGAGAGGTCATGTTTTGCCGTCGTCGGAAACTGTCCTCATGTTCATGCGGCGATCAAGGCGGAACCGGCTCGCCGCACCCGCCGCGGCGGGCCTCATCCTGATCGGTTGGATGCTATACAACCCGGGCAGTGCGCTGGCGGCGGCACAGGCGCCGTCGGTCGAGCTCATTCACCCGGAGCGCGGACCGCCGACGCGCAGCCTTGATCTGCCGGGCAACGTGAACGCCTGGTACGAGGCGCCGATCTACGCCCAGGTCGCCGGCTACGTCCAAAGCTGGACGAAGGATTACGGCGCGCCGGTAAAGCAGGGCGAGTTGCTGGCGACCATCGCGACACCGGCGCTCGACCAGCAATTCGCGAGCGCAGAGGCCAACCTCGCCGCCGCCGACGCGCGCTATCAGCTGGCCGCCGTCACCGCGAAGCGATGGCAGCGGCTGTCCGGCACCGAGGCAGTCGCTCAGCAGGATGTCGACGTGCAGGTGGCGGGGGCGGAGGCGCAGGCGGCGCAGGTCAACGCGGCGCGGCACGAGGTCGCGCGTTATCAGGCGCTGGAGGCGTTCAAGCGCGTCGTCGCGCCGTTCGACGGGGTGGTCACGTCGCGACGCACCGACGTCGGCACGCTGGTCACGCCAACCGGCGGCGACGCCGGATCAAGCCGGGCGAACTCCGAGCTGTTCACCGTCGCCGACATCCACAAGCTGCGCGTCTTCGTCTCCGTGCCCGAGGATTTCGCCGACGCGTTGAAGCCGGGGCTGACGGCGACGCTCACCTTGCCGCAGTTCCCGGGCCGCAGCTTCGTCGCCGACTACGCAACCACGGCGAGCGCCTTCAACCCGGTCTCCCGCAGCGTCATCACCGAGCTGACGGTCGACAATCGCAACCATGCGATCTGGCCGGGAACCTACGCGAACGTGCATTTCGCCGTGCCGGCCGACCCCGACGTGCTGATCGTGCCGGAGCAGGCGCTGCTGTTTCGCGCGCAAGGCATGCAGGTCGCGCTGGTCGACGCGCAAAGCCACGTGCACCTGCAGGACGTCGTGATCGGCCTCAACCTCGGCCAGACCGTGCAGGTGCTGAGCGGGCTCAAGGCCGAGGACCGCCTCATCAACGACCCGTCCGCGGGGCTGCTCGAGGGCGAGGCCGTAGAGGTCAGGCCGCCGGCCAGCGCCGCGAGCACGCCGCCGCCGAAGAGCGTCGCGCCGCACGGCAAGAAGCCGGATGGCGAGCCGCAACCGGCTCCGACCGATGCCGCTGCGGACGCCGACTTGCAATGATCCGCCGCTCGATCGTCCGGCTGGTCGCTGGCCTCAGCGTCGCGGCTCTGTGCGGCTGCGACCTCGCCCCCGCCTACGACCCGCCGCATTTCCTGTTGCCGGCCAGTTATCACGGCAGCTTCCCGTTCACCGTGGCCGCTCCCGCGGACGGCGTCGCGCGCGGGCCGTGGTGGGAGGTCTTCGCCGACCCCGTCCTTGACCGCCTCGAGACCCAGGCCTCGCTCATCAACCCGAACCTGCAGGCCGCCGCCGAGCAGTATACGCAAGCGCGCGACCTCGCCGCCGACGCGCGCGCCGGGCTGTTCCCGCAGCTCGCCGCCGGCGCCACGACGAGCGACAACCGGCAGTCCTATCATCGCCTGTTCCGCAACGGCACCGTCGGCATCAACGTCCAGTCCTCGAACGAGATCGACGCGACGGCATCCTGGGTGCCGGATTTCTGGCAGGCGATCAGCAACCGCACCCGGCTGCAAAAGCGCCTCGCGCAGGCCAGCGCCGCCAACCTCGCGACCGCGCGGCTGAGCCTGCAGGCCGAGCTCGCGACAGACTACATGGCGTTGCGCGGGCTCGACACCGAGGATGCGGTGCTGCGCCAGACCCTCGCCTACTACGGCAAGGCGGTCGACATCACGAGCCTGCGCCTCGCCGGCAACATCGCTCCTGGTCTCGACGTCGCGCGCGCAAAGAGCCAGCTCGCCTCGACCGAGGCCGCGGAAACCGACGTTGTCGCCAACCGGGCCGTGCTGCAGAACGCGATTGCGGCGCTGATCGGCGTTCCGGCGTCGAGCTTCGCGCTCGCCCCACAAGCCAATCCAAAAATCGCGGTGCCGCGGATACCCGCCGGCGTGCCCGCCGCCCTGTTGCAGCGCCGGCCCGACATCGCCAGCGCCGAGCGCTCGATGGCGGCCGCCAACGCCGCAATCGGCGTCACCCGGGCCGCGTTCTACCCCTCGGTCACCATCAGCCTGCTCGGCGGCTTCCAGGACACCGGGTTCAACCTGGCGAGCCTGCCGAACAGCCTGTGGACGATCGGCGCCGAGGCGGTGCTGCCGCTGTTTCAGGGCGGGCTGCGCCGAGCCGAGCTGCAACGCACCTGGTCGGCCTACGCGCAGACGCGCGACCTGTATCGGGCGACCGTGCTCGCCGCCTTCCAGGAGGTCGAGGACGGCCTGAGCCTGACCAGCCAGCTCGCGATCGAAGCAAGGCAAGGCCAGGACGCGGTGCAGCAGGCCGTGCAGGCGGAGAACATGTCGCTGATCCTCTACAAGGGCGGCCTCGACAACTACCTCAACGCCGTCGTCGCGCAGGTGACCGCGCTCACCGCCGAGATCACCGAGATCGGCATCAACACCCGGCGCCTGCAGGCCACGGTCAGCCTGATCAGCGCGCTCGGCGGCGGCTGGACCACGCACTACCTGCCGACGCCCGATGAGACCCTGCCGTTCAATCCCCTCGCGGTGAGCGGCAATGCCCTCACTGGCACTGACAGGGCGCCTCGGCCGACGCCCGCCATCAACGCGCCCGGCCTTGGCCCGCAATCGCTGCATGATCCCGTCACGATCAGCGGGCCAGGAGAGCTGAACCCATGAATGCAATCGTGCTGGTCGCGCTCCGCCGGCCGCTGACCTTCGTCGTGATGAGCATCCTGATCGTGCTGTTCGGCGGGCTCGCGGTGTTCGACACGCCGACGGACATCTTCCCCGACATCCGCATTCCGGTCGTCGCCGTCGTGTGGACCTATAACGGCCTGGCGCCGCAGGACATGTCCGGTCGGGTGATCTACTACTACGAACGCGCATTGACGGTGACGGTGCAGAATATCGAGCACATCGAGAGCCAGTCGCTGTACGGGCGGGGGATCGTCAAGATCTTCTTCCAGCCGGGCACCGACGTCGCCGCGGCCCAGGCGCAGATCACCTCCATCTCGCAGACCGTGCTGAAGCAGATGCCCGCCGGCATCACGCCGCCGCAGGTGCTCTCCTACAACGCCTCCTCGGTGCCGGTGCTGGACCTGCAGGTCTCGGCGAGCGGCATGACCGCCGCCCAGGTCTACGACATGGCCTCGAACCTCATCCGCCCGGCGCTGGTCAGCGTTCCCGGAACCGCCATTCCGACGCCGTACGGCGGCGCCTCGCTCAATGTCGAGATCGATCTCGATCAGGCCAAGCTGCTCGCCCACGGCCTGTCCGCGGTCGACGTCGGCAGCGCGCTGCGCACCCAGAACGTCGTGCTGCCCGCCGGCGACCAGAAGATCGGCGCGATCGACTTCATGGTCGAAACCAATGCCAGCCCGATCGCCGTCTCGACCTTCAACAACCTGCCGATCAAGACGGTCGGCGGGGCGACCATCTATCTGCGCGACGTCGCCTACGTGCATCGCGGCTCGCCGCCGCAGGCCAATGCCGTCCTGGTTCAGGGCAAGCAGGCGGTGCTGATCCAGATACTCAAGAGCGGCAACGCCTCGACGCTCGCCGTCGTCGCTGGCGTGAAGGCGGCGCTGCCCGGGATCATCAACACCCTGCCCGCGGGCGTCAGCATCACCACCCTCAACGACGCTTCCGGCTTCGTGCGCGACTCAGTCAAGGACGTCGTGCAGGAGATGATCACCGCCGCCATCCTGACCGGGCTCACGGTGCTGCTGTTCCTCGGCAGCTGGCGCTCGACGCTCATCGTCGCGACCTCGATCCCGCTCGCCATACTGTGCTCGGTGCTCACCCTGTCGCTGCTTGGTCAGACCATCAACGTGATGACGCTGGGCGGGCTCGCGCTTGCCGTCGGCATACTGGTCGATGACGCGACGGTGATGATAGAGAACATCGACACCCATCTCGAGCACGGCGCCGAGCTCGAGGCCGGCATCATCGAAGCGGCGAACCAGATCGTCGTGCCGACCTTCGTCGCCACCTTGTGCATCTGCATCGTCTGGCTGCCGCTGTTCCGGCTGTCCGGCATCGCCGGCTATCTGTTCCTGCCGCTCGCCGAAGCCATCGTCTTCGCGATGATCGCCTCCTTTATCCTGTCGCGCACTCTGGTGCCGACGATGGCCAATTTCCTGCTGCGCGCCCAGGTGGCCAAGCACAAGGCCGGGCCGACAAGCCGCCCGGGCTTGTTCGGGCGTTTCCAACGCGGCTTCGAGCGACGCTTCACCTCGTTTCGCGAGCGCTACAAGGACACGCTGAGCAGGAGCCTCGCGAACCGGGTGCGCTTCATCCTGCTGTTCAGCGCCGCCTCGTTTGGCTCCCTCGCCCTGATCCTCGTTCTCGGCAGGGACTTCTTTCCCAGCATCAAGTCGGGCGAGATCGACCTGCACATGCGCGCGCCGATCGGCTTGCGGCTCGAGGACGCCTCCAAGCTCGCGGTCCTCGTCGACGGTTCGATACGCCAGCTGCTGCCAGGCCAGGTTGCCAACCTGGTCGACAATTGCGGCCTGCCGGTCAGCGGCACCAATCAAGCCTATAACGCGACGGGCACGATCGGTCCGCAGGACTGCGACATCACCATCAGCCTCAACAACCCGACATCTCCCGTCGACGACTACAGGTTCAAGCTGCGCCGCGAGCTGCCCGAGCTGTATCCCGGCAGCACCTTCACCTTCCTGCCGGGCGACATCACCGCAAAAATCCTGAACTTCGGCCTCCCGGCGCCGATCGACGTCCAGATCTCGGGGCGCAACCAGACCGCCAACCTCGACTATGCCGAGGCGATGGCGGCCCGACTGCGGCAAATCCCTGGCATCGCCGACGTCAACATCCAGCAGACCCTGAACGAACCCACGCTGCGGGTCGCCGCCTCGCGGTCGTTTGCCCTCGGCATCGGGCTGACCGAAGCTGACATCGCGAACAACGCCCTGGCGACCCTGTCCGGCAGCGGCCAGACCGCGCCGACGTACTGGCTCGACACCACGAACGGCGTCTCGCATCTGGTCAACATCCAGACGCCGCAGAACCAGCTGACGACGATGAACAGCCTCGAATCGATCCCGGTCGACAAGGGAGACGGCAACCCTGGCGGCCAATCCGCCCAGCTTCTCGGCGCATTGAGCAGGGTCAGCCAGACCGGCACGCCGCTGCTCGTCTCGCACTACAACATATTGCCGGTGATCGACATCTACGCCGGCACGCAAGGGCGCGACCTCGGCGCGGTCAACGATGCCGTGATCCGCGTCGTCGCCGAGATGAAGGGCCTGCCGCACGGCGCGTCCATCCACCTGCGCGGACAGGCGGAGACGATGGGCAGCGCCTACGTCCAGCTCGTCGCCGGCCTCGCGATGTCGGTGCTGCTGGTCTACCTGGTCATCGTCGTCAACTTCCAGTCCTGGCTTGATCCGTTCATCATCATCACGGCGCTGCCCGCCGCGCTGGCGGGGATCGTCTGGAGCCTGTTTCTGACGCATACGACGTTGTCGGTGCCGGCCCTGACCGGCGCGATCATGTGCATGGGAACCGCGACCGCCAACTCCATCCTGGTCGTCTCCTTCGCCCGCGACCGCCTGGCCGAGCATGGCGACGCGGTGCTCGCCGCGACCGAAGCCGGCTTCGAACGCATCCGGCCGGTCCTCATGACCGCGCTCGCGATGATAATCGGCATGTTGCCGATGTCGTTCAGCAACACCCAGAACGCGCCGCTCGGGCGGGCGGTGATCGGCGGCCTGATGTTCGCAACCTTCGCGACGCTGCTGTTCGTGCCTTGCGTCTTCGCGCTGCTGCACGGCGGCGCCAAATCGAGCGCCGGCAAGATCGCGGATGCGCGCCCATGATGGATGGGCGGCAAACCGTCCGCACGCCGCCGGCAAGGCAGCGTCGCGCGAGGCGCGGCCCGGTGCTCGGGCTGGCCTTCGGCGTGGTCGTGCTGGCGCTGGTCGCGTCGGGCATCATCGAGCGGCGAGACCATCTCGCCAGCCTGCGCGATACCGCGCGCGAGGAGGCGCTGCCGCAGGTGCAGGTGATCGTTCCGGCGCATGCGCCGGCGCTGCGCCAGCTCGACCTGCCTGGCACGGTGAGCGCCTGGCACTCGGCGCCGATCTACGCGCAGGTGTCGGGCTACGTGCGGAAATGGTACAAGGATTATGGCGCGTCGGTGAAGGCGGGCGACCTGCTGGCGACGATCGATGCGCCGAGCCTCGATGAACAGTTCGAGACGGCGAAGGCAAACCTCGACGTCGTGGAAACTCGCTACAAGCTTGCGCAAGCAACCGCGAAACGCTGGAAGGCGCTGTCCGGCACGAAGGCGGTGTCCCAGGAAAGCATCGATACGCAAGCCGGGAATGCGACGGCCGAGCACGCGCAGGTGGTCGCGGCACAGCACGAGGTGGCACGCTATCAAGCGCTCGAACAGTTCAAGCAGGTGGTCGCGCCATTCGACGGCGTGGTGACCTCGCGCAACACCGACATCGGTGATTACGTGACCGCGGCAGGCGGCGACGCGGGCGGCCCCAACTCGACGGAGCTGTTCACCGTCGCCGACATCCACGAAATGCGCGTCTTTGTCCCGGTGCCGCAGGATTATGCCGGCATGCTTGAACCGGGCCTGACCGCGACGCTGTCGACCCCGCAAGCGCCCAGGCGCATCTTCGACCTCACGTTCCAGACGACCGCGCAGGCCTTCAGCCCGCAGTCCCGCACCGTGGTCACCGAGCTTACCGTCGACAACGCCGATCATGCGATCTGGCCAGGCACCTATGCGAACGTGCATTTCAGCGTCTCGGTCGATCCCGAACTCCTGGTCATCCCCGAGCAGGCCTTGCTGTTCCGTGCTCAGGGCATGCAGGTCGCTGTGGTTCAACCGAACGACACCGTCCGACTGCAGGATGTGAAACTCGGCCTCAACCTTGGCCTCAACGTGCAGGTGCTGTCAGGTCTCGCGGCAGGCACCAGGTTGGTCAACAATCCATCCGCCAGCCTGCTGCAGGGCGAGGCGGTGCATGTCGTGCCTGGCGTACCCGGCATCGCGCCGGCGGCCGAATTCAGGCCCGGCGTCGCGCTCCCGCCGGCCACGCACGGACAGCCTGATACCGGCGGTCGCGACAACGTGGATTGATTGCCGGCGGAGAAGCGGCTGACCCACGTTTCAGGTTGACCCCTTCTCGCGCGCGAGCAGCGCCCGCTTGCGCTCCGCACCCCAGCGATAGCCCGACAGGGCGCCGTCGGTCCTGACGACACGGTGACACGGGATCGCGACCGCGATCGGGTTGGCCGCGCACGCGGCGGCAACCGCGCGCACGGCCTTTGGCTGGCCGATGCGCCCGGCGATCTCGGAGTAGCTCGCCGTGGCGCCGGCCGGAATGTCGCGCAACGCCTGCCAGACGCGTTGCTGGAATGCGGTGCCGCGCACGTCGAGCGGCAAGTCGTGGCCAAGGCGCGGCGCCTCGATCAGGCCCACGACCTGAGCGACCAGCGCCTCGAACTCCGCGTCGCCGCCGATTAACTCAGCCCGTGCAAAGCGGTCCTGCAGGTCGCGCACGAGTGCGTCCGGATCGTCGCCGAGCAGGACGGCGCAGACGCCCTTGACGCTCCTGGCGACAAGGATCGCGCCGAGCGAGCACTCGCCCACGGCGAAACGCACCTGCATATCGGCGCCGCCGGCGCGAAAGGCGCGCGTGCTCATGCCCAACATGCCGTCTGCCGTTTCGTAGAAGCGGCTGCTGGAATTGAAACCGGCTCCGTAGATCGCCTCCGTCACCGTGCCGCTCGCCGCGAGCGCGCTGCGGACCCGTTGAGCGCGCCGCGCGGCGGCGTAGCGCCGCGGCGTCATGCCGATCAAGGCTTTGAAAACCCGATGAAAGTGGAAGCGGCTGAGGCCGGCGGCCGCGGCCAGGTCCGCCAAGCTCGGCATCTCGTCCGCTTGCTCGAGCAATCGGCAGGCGCGGGTTACCGTGGCGGCATGCTGCTCGTGCGTGGGCTGATCGGGCTTGCAGCGCAGGCACGCGCGCCAGCCTGCCCGTTCCGCCTCGGTGCAAGTGAGATGGAAACGCACGTTGGCGGGATTGGCGAGACGCGCAGGGCATGATGGACGGCAGTAAACGCCGGTAGTCCTTACCGAGTAGTAGAACGTGCCATCGGCCGAGCGGTCGCGCGCGCGCACCGCCGCCCAGCGCGGATCCTGCTCCGTCGGCCGCGTCTTCGAGCGCTCCGCCAGCGATCCCGTCGTCGAACCTGCCATGCGCCTCGTCCCTTCCCGGTTCAGCCTCGCGAAGCTTACCTGGCGTATCACGTTGATCAGCGCACTCCGCCGCTTGCGGTTAAATCCCGACGTTCTCGCAAGCCGCAGGTCGGCGGCCGAAAGCGAATTGGAAGCGCCCTCGCCTGCTCTTCTGAGCACTTGTCAGGCGACGCTGCGCCGAACGTGGATTGATCGCCACGGCTCGTCCTGCTTCAGCGCGAGGCTGCCGCCGCGGCTCAGCTCCAACCCGGCGACAAAGGTCGCCGCCACCGCCGCACGGCAGCGCAGCTCCCGGCTCGCGCCGACATCGGCGATCTGCGGCAACAGAGCGTCCAGCGCCGCCCCGTCCGGCCTCTCGTCGAGCAGACGGCTGATCCTGGCGGCGGCCTCACTGACGCTCCAGAACGCCGGTCGTCTCGGCCGGCACGTCGCGGTTTCTGCGGGCAAGCGCAACGCCACCAGACAGGCCCGCAACAGGTCGGTGAGATCGCCGCCATGAACCGGCGCGTCTTGCAGCCCCGTGGGGTCGGCGCCGTCGGGCTGTAACAAGTCGGGCTGCAACAAGTCGGGCCGCAACAAGTCGGGCCGGAAGCGGGCGAACACGTCGAGCCCCAGCCGCGGCCGCCGTTCGAGCCAGTCCGCCGCAGTCGCAACCGCCTCGCGGCGGATCGCTTGCCGGCGGAGCGCCTCGGCCTGTCGATGCGCCGCGCCGGCGTCCCGACCGTCGGCCGGCAGTAGCAGCCGCGAGCGCAACTCGGTCAGTTGCGCGGCCATCACCGTCCACGCCGCCCAGCGCGACAGCTCCGCCGCGGTCCGTTCGGGCGCCTGCCATAGCGCCTGGTCCATGGCGTCGACGAACGCATCGACCAGCGCCACGATCGACAGCCGGGCGAGGTCGATCTTCCGGCCGCGCGCCATCTCGACCAGCCAGTCGAGCGGCGCCTTGAACCCGCCCACGCTGAGGACGGGCGAGCCCGCCCGTGCCCGGCCGCGCGTCGGGTCGCCGCACGTCTCGGCGGCCGGATCGTCGGTGAGCGCCTCGCTCATCCAGGATCGTAGGTTGGGCGGATGTCGAAGCGCAGCGCGGGGCAGCGCTCTCGCACGGCGGCGAGGGCGCGCCACGGCGTCCAGTCGGCCGACCAGAAGCTGATCCGCAGGGTTGCGGCCCCAGGTGACAGTGATTTGCGCGGCACCAGGGCCGGTTCGATGGCGACGCGCCGCAAGCCGTCCGTGGTGCCCCAATGCGTCCACAGCCAGGCGAGGGCGTCCGGATGGTCGGCGCCCAATCGCAGGACGCCGGGCGGCACCGGCAGCAAGGCGTGCAGGTCGAGCGGGCAGGCCTGGCTTTGGCCGAGGCGGAACATCGCCGCCGCCGCCGCAGCGCCGCCAGCAGGTGAAACAGATCCTCCTCCATGCGGCCGCCGTCGAGCTCCCAGGGGATCACGCCGGGCCCGCTCGCGGCCGCCGCAAAGCCGGCAAGCGCATCCGCCGGCCCGGTCACGGTGAGCCGGTGATGCAGCCAGTCCGTATGCGGCAAGCGCGGTGGCGCACCGGCCGCCTCATCGTCACCCGTCGCGGCGGGCGGAGCCGGGTTCATGCCCCCGGGTTCCGGGATCGGCCCGCACGGCGTCGCCAGATGCGACGCAGGCCATCAGGGCGCAGGCGGTCATGCTCCACGGCGCCCCAGCGATTGACCTTGCGAAACACCGGGCCGAAGCGCGTGTCGGAGCCGTACAGCCACGCTTCCAACGCGCGGGCCGGGCATGAAGCGGCGCTGATCCGCGTCAGCACGACCGCCTCCAAGCCCACGCCGTCGGCGCCGCGGACGGCCAGTTCCACGCCTAGCCCGGTCAACCGGACGTGCTCGCGGTCGAGAGCCAGCAGGCGCTCGCCATCAAGGCCGGTGGCCGCAAGCAGCAGCAAAGCGCGGTCGCGCAGGCCGGCCAGATCCCCAGAACAGCGCGCGGCCATGCGGGCCAGCTGCGCCGGGCGCGGCGGCGCTCGGCGCGCCGACATCCGACCAGCCGCGACGCCCGGCGCTTTCGCGCGCCGGGCGGCATCGGCGCGGGC
>CAXTSD010000020.1:0-14592 GCA_964246775.1 uncultured Acetobacteraceae bacterium
CTCCGATCTCGTGAAACACCCTAATCTCGGTGTCCACGGAACCGGCAGCAGCTCATCGCAACCCAACCCTACCCAGGTTCACCGCGGTGGCCGCCTCCTACACCACCTCCCGGGACGTGACCCTTGCCCCGATCGCCGGCGGCTTGGAGTTTCGATCCGCGCTCCCGTGCGGGGAGCGATAACGTTAGGACCGATGCAGAGGTAAGATTTAACGTTTCGATCCGCGCTCCCGTGCGGGGAGCGATGACCGATCTCGACGCCGGCCGGGCTGGAGACGACGTTTCGATCCGCGCTCCCGTGCGGGGAGCGATGTCGCGGGAGAGATAGCCGTTCGCCTCGCGGACGAGGTTTCGATCCGCGCTCCCGTGCGGGGAGCGATGCTCGCTCCTCCGCGCCTCCCCCCACAGGGGGGGGGTTCGATCCGCGCTCCCGTGCGGGGAGCGATCGCCGCCGAGACTGATCGCGCCTCCGTTAGCGGGTTTCGATCCGCGCTCCCGTGCGGGGAGCGATGCCAAGGGCTTCGTCGGCGTCATCTGGGAGGCGATGTTTCGATCCGCGCTCCCGTACGGGGAGCGATCGCCAGCGTGGATCGCCTTCGCGCCGTCAATGCGGTTTCGATCCGCGCTCCCGTGCGGGGAGCGATGATCTGCGTCGCGGCCAAGATCATCGCGTCGTCGTTTCGATCCGCGCTCCCGTGCGGGGAGCGATGTGCCGTAGTCAGGATAGTCCGCGCGTCGTCATAGGGTTTCGATCCGCGCTCCCGTGCGGGGAGCGATCGCCATTCTCCCACGTGTAGTGGACGATTAATATCGTTTCGATCCGCGCTCCCGTGCGGGGAGCGATTCTGCAGAGGCTGCTCTAACCAGTAGGTCGCATCGCGTTTCGATCCGCGCTCCCGTGCGGGGAGCGATTCGCCGCCGCGATTTCGTATATCGATACGTTCGCGTTCCGATCCGCGCTCCCGTGCGGGGCGCGATTTGCGGCGTATGAGGACGGGCAGGACGTGGACCCAGTTTCGATCCGCGCTCCCGTGCGGGGAGCGATTCAATGGCGATCTGTTTGATCTGCCCGAGTTTTCGTTTCGATCCGCGCTCCCGTGCGGGGAGCGATAAGCGATTGCTGCTAGTTACACGGCTGGCAGCACGTTTCGATCCGCGCTCCCGTGCGGGGAGCGATGATAAGACGCTATCGCAGGCGACCAAGGATCAGTCGTTTCGATCCGCGCTCCCGTGCGGGGAGCGATGCAGGGCGTGCCGTGCTTCCCCGCCACAGCGGACGTTTCGATCCGCGCTCCCGTGCGGGGAGCGATAGCCAAGACGCTGCGCGAAACGCTCAGCCGCCGGTTTCGATCCGCGCTCCCGTGCGGGGAGCGATGCGTTTTTCGTTTTACATCTCGTCGTCCACTGGCGAGTCTCGATCCGCGCTCCCGTGCGGGGAGCGATCGCCGCACTAAACGTCCAGGTGCCGCGCACGTTGTTTCGATCCGCGCTCCCGTGCGGGGAGCGATTACCCGATTTGTCCGTTTGCCGACGCCGCATCTCCCGTTTCGATCCGCGCTCCCGTGCGGGGAGCGATCAGCACCCGCGTCGCGGTCTCGGTTCCGGCGTTGTTTCGATCCGCGCTCCCGTGCGGGGAGCGATCTGCGTGACAGACAGGTAGTTGCCGTTGTCGCCGTTTCGATCCGCGCTCCCGTGCGGGGAGCGATCCGAACCCAGCCGATGCCGCGCGCCATGCCTAATACGTTTCGATCCGCGCTCCCGTGCGGGGAGCGATACGACGACGTGGCTCTACACCGGCGTCGCTTTTGTTTCGATCCGCGCTCCCGTGCGGGGAGCGATTGCCAGTTGATGTCCGGCCACCACGGCGCCGGAGGTTTCGATCCGCGCTCCCGTGCGGGGAGCGATGGCCGTGCCCAGCGGGGCCGTGCCCAACTGCCCGTTTCGATCCGCGCTCCCGTGCGGGGAGCGATACGCCGATCGCGGCGGAGCGGGTCAGGTCGGTCGTGTTTCGATCCGCGCTCCCGTGCGGGGAGCGATGTCTTTGTCCCGGCAAGCGACTCCGACATGAGCCGTTTCGATCCGCGCTCCCGTGCGGGGAGCGATCCTATCATACGGGTCTATCGCCGGCATCTCTTCTGTTTCGATCCGCGCTCCCGTGCGGGGAGCGATCAGGGCGTGCGGCCGTAAGTAAAATCGAATTGGGTTTCGATCCGCGCTCCCGTGCGGGGAGCGATCTTCTCGGAGGCGGAAAGGCCGGTCAGGTGGGCGTTTCGATCCGCGCTCCCGTGCGGGGAGCGATACCCTGCGGCTGACCGACGCCCGTGCCAGTCGTGTTTCGATCCGCGCTCCCGTGCGGGGAGCGATGGCCAACGCTCTCACGCGGTATATCGGCTTGATGTTTCGATCCGCGCTCCCGTGCGGGGAGCGATCCGTTGATGAACAGCCCGCCGAACGACGCGGCGGGTTTCGATCCGCGCTCCCGTGCGGGGAGCGATGGCTTTTGTTGCAAGTCACGGAAAGGTCAGGCGAAAACGACCGGCTTACGCGAACCGGGCTGTTTCTGGGTCTGCATCCAAGGATCGGGATGCCCTGTCAAGGGCAAGGTCCTGATTTACGGTGAGAAAGAGCGTCCGCGAACCGACCGGGCGAGACGCCGGCCGCTAGCGGTTCGCGCGTCGCCTGGCGCGCTGCCGATCCGGCCGTATTCGCTCAGCGCGTTCAAGGTTTTGCGAGCAGTTCTACCGGCCGGAGTGATCCCATTCCGAGCGGTGTCGCTCGAGCCGCAGCCGGATGTCGGGGCGCAACGACTGCAGCGCCGACGCCCTGTCTCATACGATCAACGGCGCCTCGAAATCCAGCGCCGGCTTGGCGCCGACATGCTCAATCCGACGACGACCGCCGCTCCCCAGAAAGTAGAAACGAAGGCTGTCGCGCGTCACATCCATCTCGCTCAGCAGGCGAGCACGTAGCAGCACCCACTGGTCGGCCGCCAACTCGATCTCGAACACGGAGAGCTGCACCCGCTGGCCGTAATCCTGGCAGGCGCGCGCGATGCGGCGCAGGCGCCGCGCGCCTCCCTCAGAGCTGACCTGCACGTCATAGCTGACCAGGATTAACACGCCCGAATGCCAGGATGACTAGCGCCACACCAGGGCCGGATACGCATCGAGGTCGCCGCGCAGTGCGAGCGAGAAGGCTCGCCTGCAGATGCGCGAGCAGGCCGAGCGAGGTGCGCTCCTTGAGGAAAGGATGTTCGATCTCCTCGCGCTTGCGCGCCTGCCAAGCCGTCAGCACCGCCTTTCGGCTCTCGTCGGTAAGCGACACGGCGCCGTTTTCCATCGTCGCGAAATCGCCGGCCACCAACTCGCGCCGGTTCAGCATCGACAGCGCCAGCCGGTCGGCAAACGGCGCGCGCAGCTCCTCCATGAGATCAAGCGCGAGGCTGGGCCTGCCCGGCCGCAGGCGATGCAGAAAGCCGGCCGCCGGATCGAGCCCGACGCCTTCGAGAGCACCTCGGCAATCATGCACAAGCAGAGTGTAGAGGAAGGAGAGCAGCGCATTGGGCGCATCCATCGGCGGCCGTCGGCTGCGTCCCCGGAAAGCGAGCGCTGGGTCGCCAACCCGCAGCGCGTAACCGAACACGCCAAAGTATAGAGCCGCCGCTTCGCCCTCGTGTCCACGCAGCCGGTCGAGATCGGTCTCGTGCAGGGCTCGACTCGCGACGTGGCGCATTCGCTCGATGGCGGTGGACAGCGCCGCTTGCGCCGTCTCGTCCAGCGTGGGTCCATGGTCACGCAGCGCGCGTTGCAGCACGCCACGCTGGTTCAGGGTCTTGGCCGCGACGATGCCGCGTGCCACCCGCGCGCAGGCCGCGCCGTCATCCATCACGCGATACTGCTCGCGCCGCAGCAGGACGTTGCCGGAGACCGGGCCCTCCACGCGCGCCAGGAACCGGCCGTGCATGCCGAAAAACGCGGTGACCACGCCGGCTTGCGCAAGGCTGCCCATCAGCGCGGGCGAGATGGACACCTGCCCGAACACCGCGATCCCGCCGAGAAGGTGCAGGGGCACGCGCAGCCTCTCGCTGCGCTCGACCTCGACGACGACGTTGAGGCCGTCGCGGCGAAGATAGGCGCCCTCAGTGGAGACATAAAGCGTGTTGAGCAGCCTACGCATCGAGTTGCGCCTCAAGCCAGGCTTCCGCCGAGCGTGCGTTGCCCGTTGTGCGGGGGCGGCAAATCTCGATCAGCGAGCAGGCGTCGCAGCGTCTGGCGTCATAGGTCATGCGGGGGGTACGCCCCGCGGCGACAAGCTCGCGCGTCGCTGCGGCGACGCTCTCGGTCAGGCCACGCAGGGCGGCGTCAAAGGTGACGATGGTGCGCCGACGCAACTGGCCGTAGAACAGCGCGCCGGTTGAGATACTCAGCGCGAACATCTCCTCCAGCGCATAGGCCTGGGCGCAGAGCTGCACCTCGTCGGCGCGGTGCGACTTCGGGCGACCACGCTTGTGCTCCACAGGGAACGGGCGCCAGCCGCCTTGCTCCGTGCTGTGCAGCTCGACAACGTCGGCGATGCCGCAGACACCGAGCCGATCGGATCGCAGCGTCATGCCGGTTATGGTGCGCACGCCGCGCCGCCGCTCGTCTTGGACGGCATGGACGCGCTCATGCGCGACGCGACCCTCGGCGGTCGCGGCGTTCTCGGCCCAGGCCTGCTCGACGTGGATGAGCGCGCACTGCCGAGGGCAGAAGAGATAGTGCTGCAGCGCGGAGAGGGCAACGAGGTCGGCGGCCGTCGTCATTGCCCTGACGTCAGATCTTGAATTCGATCGTGACGCCGCCGAGCAGGTCGGCGTGGTTGACGCTCACGGCGTAATCGCCGAAGCCGCGTGCGGGCCCGTCGCCGCCGGCGCGCCTCACGCTCACCCGCTCCAGCAACTCGTGCGCGGGAGCGTTGCCAAGATCGCTATCGTGCTTGAAGACGATCAGGCCGCGCGCCGTCATCTCGCCACGCGCCGCGGCGCGGTCGTGGTCGAACATGTTGGCGAGCGCCTCCCAGACCAGGGAAAGATCGGCCTGCGAGAACCCGGTGCCCTTCGTCGCGTCATTGGCGAGGCGGCCGGAGATAAAGCCGTGCGCGCGATACAAGCCGTAGGGCACGATGTGCTTGCGGCCCATGGTGCGGTCGTTGGACTGCGCGTCCTTCTCGTTGGTGACCGAAGAGCGGGTGATGGTGACCTCCATCGGCACGATCGGGTCGATGCTTTCGGCGAAGGTGAACTGCACCGGGCCGCGCACCTGCCCGGCGTTCACCTCGGTCGACATCACCGCGCCGAAGCTGCGGATGTCGAAGAAATTGGCGCACATCCAGCGCGTCAGCTCCTGCGCCCTGTCCTTTGGCGCCTTTTTCGTTTTGGTGTCGGGTTCGATGCCGAAATGCTGGTAGGCTCTACGGTGCTGAGCGTTGAGCACGGCGCCGTCGCGCATGTAGATGTCGTAGCCGGGCGCGTCGCTGCGGGCCATGGCGACGTAGTTGCGTATCTTGCGCTTGATCGCGACATCGGTGACCAGGCCACGCCCGGTTTCAGGGTCCATGCGCGGCATGTTGCCGGCATCCGGGTCGCCGTTGGGGTTGCCGTTGCGGACGTCGAACAGGAAGACGAAGTCGTAGCGGTTGGCGATCGGCGGCGAGGCGATGTCGGACATGGCTCAGTCTTGCTCCGGTGCGGTTTCGGCGGCGTCGTTGAGGTCGGGGTCGGCCGGCAGGTCCTTGCGGTGCCGTAACGCCTCGCGCTGGTGGTAGTAGCCGAGCGCGAAGCGGCCCTGCTCTTCGAGCGGCAGCGTCTTCGGAAACGCGCCGTCGAGACCGGAGGCGATCTCGGCGATGTGGTCCTCGAACCATTCGGCAAGGCCGGGGCCGCCGCGCGAGCGGACGCTCTTGCTGTGGTTGCGGGCGTTGCGGATCAGGGCGGGAAACACCAGGGCCGGGGTGGCCGAAGCCGAGGCGTAGAAGCGGTCGCGCACGGTGGCATTGCGCTGCCCGAGTGCGGCGCGCTGCAGGCGTTCAAGCATGGAGAACAGCCGCCCCAAACGGTAGGCGCTGTTGGTGGTGGCGAGATCAAGCGACACGGGCACGTCCTCCGCGACGAGTTTCCAGCGATGCATCCGGGCCAGGCAGGCCTTGAGCAGGGCGACGCGCAGGCCGCTGACCTTCTCCAGCGTGCGGCCGGTACGGCGATCCTCCTCGTCGCGGTCAGCCCGGATGCGCATGATGGTCTGGGTGAGCAGGGTGCGGGGATACGGCAGGCCGGTCAGAACGGCGCGCATCACCTCGCCGCCGAGGTGCGGCGGGACGTTCTCCGACTTGCGCTGCGGCGCCAGTTCCAGCAGCAGGCGCCACAGCGGCGGCGGCCAGGGATGCGGCGGCGGGTCGAGCCGCAGGTCCGCCCAGTGCTGCTGGAAGTGGTCGGCGAACTCGCCCAGCGACTGCGCCACCCAGAACCGCACCGAAAGCCGTGCGGCGTTGGGGCTGAGGCCCAGCACATAGACCCGCGAGGCCGCATCCAGCTTCGGCGCCGCCTGCCGCAACGGCACGCCCTGCTGCATACGCTGCAGCACGTCGCGCAGCTTGCTGGTTTCCGTGGCCGCGTCCACCGGTAGCGCGTCGCCGAAGCCGGCGTCCTCGTCATCGCCGCCGCCGATCAGGGCGCGGGTGACGGACTCGGCGTCGCCGTGCTCGGCCCAGAACGGAACTGTGGTCTCGCCGAGCATGACGCGGTTGCGGTAGTTCGGCCGCCCGTTCGCGGTGACGCCGGAGGACGCCAGCAGCGCGTTGAGCGCCGTCGCGTAGGCGAAGGCGGCGGCCTCCGACACCGGAGCGTTGGCGCCCTGCTCCTTGCCGTAGGAGGTGAAGGCGTCGAGGTTGAACGAAACCAGCGCCGCGCCCGAGGACTGCGCACCTTTACCAGCCACTCCCTTGATCGACGGGTGCAGCCGCGCGATCGGCGCCGACGCTCCGGTCACGAGGCACACGCCTTTCGGCGCTGCGGCGGCGGCCCCGGCTTCGGCGATCAGCGCGGCGCGGGCGGCCGGGCGATCATGGATGAAGCCGGCGTCTCCCGTCAGCCGGAACGCGACGTTCTGGTCGAGCATCGCCAAAGCCTGATCGAACAAGTCGTAGCGCTCCGGCGACCATTGCCGAAGAAACGCCAGCAACGCGACCAGGCCGGCATCCTGCCTGCCGTCCAGCAATGCCTCGTGCCGCGCCAGGAACGCGGCGTGTTCCTTGACGAGGCGCTCCGCATCCTTGGCCTGCTTGACCGAGGAGGCCGTGGCGTCCGGCGCCGTGCGGCCGAGGACGTAGGAGGTCTTGTCCCAGAAGGCGCCGCTCGCGATGCCGACGGTGCGCCTCGGCGCGGCGGGTGCGAGCCGGGTCTGCGGCCGCAGCTTGCCGCCATGCCCCACGCGCTCGTCCTGGACCGCAAGCAGGCGGCCGTCGCGATCGAGCACGATGGTGAAGCTGATCTGCGACGGCGCGAAACCGGGTATCGGCGCTTCGCCCAGGGCGGCGAGCCGGTCGTAGCGGCTGACCAGCGATTGCAGGATCGTCATCCGGTCACGCCCGCCGCGCCGAGCGTCGGCACCTCGATCACGCCGTCGATCATTCGGGCGCGAAAGAACCGCGCCGCCATGCCGTCGGCGTAGTCGAGGTCGAGTGCCATCCAGCCGAGGTCGCGCTCGCCCAGCAGGCTGTCATGCGGCGACGGCGGCTCGCCTTCCAGCAAGGTGAAGTCGCAGGCGAATTCGCGGGTGCCGAGACAGGGGCGATGGAAGCACTGGCCCTTGGCGGCGCGGCGCCGCGCGATGTCGAGATGCTTCTGCACCGACTCCGCCGGATCGGCGCGGCCCCTGGCCGTCAGTTCGACCCCGGCCTCGATGACGTAGGCGACGTGCTTGAGCAGGGTCGCGGCGCGCTGCTGGCGATCCTCATCGACGTGCAGGGCGAGCCCCGCCGTCGAGCCCGCGCGCATCGCGGCCGCGACCTTCCCGGGCGGGATTTTCGATCCCACCTCGTTGCGGCGGATCGACTCGAAACGGATCGGGTTGAGCACGCGCAGGCGCCGGACCCGCCAGACCATCTGCGGCTTCCAGTGGATGGCCTCAAGGATGCCGCGGGCCGCGGACGGCGTGATCACGTCGTAGCTGACGCGCTCGACCTTCATTTCGGGCCTGCAGAACAGGGCGCGCGGCCCACAAACCTTGAGGCGCACCATAGGTTCGCAACCACAGCCATGACTATTGAAGTCTGCGGCGAAAATCGAAGGCGCACAAGACAGAAACGACTTTACGCCAAATCAATATTGATCCAATGAACGGTTTTTACGCGGTTGACGTTTCATGTCAGGATCAGCGACTCGGTCTCGACGAAACTGAGGTCGGTCCAGTCGAGGCCCGTTTGCGCCGTGTAAAGATCGAGGCTGCGCAACACGACGAACTGGTCGCCGAACGCCTCGGGCCGGACTACCTCCGCCACGCGATCGGCAATCATCGCCGCCCGCACGCGGCGCGGCACGCCCACCGTGTAGCGCTGGAGCCGGCTGGCGAGGCCGCCGACCGAGGTCGCGAAACGCAGCTCGCCCAGCAGCGCCTCGACCGTGCCCGCCAGGCTCTCCTCGCGCGCCACGATCACCGGCAGCATGGCGTCGTCGATGAAGCGCATGGCGGCGGCGATGCTCTCGAACGGGAAGTTCAGATCGCCCCGGTGCTCGGCGCACGTCGTCAGCACGCCGGCCCGATCCAGCTCGTCATGGCCGCGCCGCCAATAGAGCATGTCGAAGTAAGCGCGCATGGCCGGCGGCCCGAACGGGTCGTCGGCGTATAGGCGCAGCATCTCGGCGCCGCTCTCGGCCTGAGCGACCAGCGATCTGACGACGCCGTGGCTGGCCGAGGCGAACACCAGCACCTCGCTTTGCTCGGGGCGGCGGCGGAACTCGCGGTTGCAGCGGCCGGCGGCCTGGGCGATCTGGTCGAGCCCGGCCGAGGCGCGCAGCACGCGCGGAAAATCAAGGTCCACGCCGGCCTCGATCAGCGAGGTGGAGATCACGCGGCACGGCAGCCCTGCCGCCAGGTCGGCGCGGATGCCGGCGAGCACGCGCGCGCGATGGACGCTGTGCATGCAGGTCGACAGGTGGCGTGCGCCGGGCAGGTGAGCGACGGCGGCAAACAGCGCCCGCGCGTGGGCGCGCTGATTGACGATGCACAGCGCCTGGGAGCCGCTGCCGATCAACTCGGCGAGCGCCGCGTCGTCCTTGACGCCGATGTCGCGCACGCTTACCCGGCGCAGCGCCGCGAACAGCCTCGGCACATCGGGCGCGATCTCTCGCGGCGCCTTGAAGCCGCCGGCAAAGCCGCGCTGGTCGGACGACGGCGCCGCGAGGGCCGGCTGCGTCGCGGTGCACAGCACGACGGAGGCGCCGTAATTGCGCGCGAGCTCCTTCAGCGCCGCGATGCAGGGCCGCAGCAGCGGCAGCGGCATGGTCTGCGCTTCGTCGACCACGATCACACTGCGCGCCAGGCTGTGCAGCTTGCGACAGCGGCTCGGCCGCGCGGAAAACAGGCTCTCGAAAAACTGCACCGCCGTCGTCACCACGATCGGGTGCCGCCAGCGCTCCATCGACAGGCGCAGCCGGTCGGGCCCGATGCGCTCATGGCGCGCGTCCGTCTCGTCGGTCCGCTCGAAGGCGCTGTGATGCTCGAGCACCGCGTCGCCGAACGGATCGAGCGCGTCGCGATAGACCTGCGCCGTCTGCTCGATGATCGAGGTGTAAGGGATCACGACGATCACGCGGTCCAGATCGTGCGCCAGTGCGTGGGCAAGCGCGAAGGCGAGCGAGGTGAGCGTCTTGCCGCCGCCGGTGGGCACCGTCAGCGTGAACACGCCTGGCGGTTCGGCGGCCCTGGCGATGGCGGCCTGCAGCACCTCGTCACGCAGCGCGTTCAGTTCGCCGGGGGCGTTCCGGCGCCGGCTCATCGAGGCATGCAGCGCCGCCTGCAGCGACGCGACCGACGGCTGCGCGGCTTGCGGCATTGTTGCGCCCCTGGCGTGCGCGTCAAACCGCGCGGCGGCGCTGCGGTCGGCGTCGATCAGGCAGGAGAAGATCATCCGGGTCAGGAAAGCGAGCTGAAACCCCTGCTCGCCGCGCTCCTCGTCCTTGGCGGGTTTCAGACCGGCCGGAGCGCAGCCGTCCCGCGGCGGGGCGAAGCCGTCGGCGCGAGCCAGACCCTCGATCGAGGCGAGCAAGCCGCGTCCGGTCTCGATGCGGCCTTCGGGGCCGAGCAGGTCGTCCTTGAGCCCGGCATGGTGGCCCGCCACGACGTGCGCGAGCAGCCGGCCCCAGACCGGGGGCAGTCGCTCGAAAGCCCAGACGGCGCCGGCCGTGGAATGATCGACCCGCCCGCTCAGGCCGCGTAGTCGGGCCTGGAAGTCGGGGCTGTACTTGCCGACGTCGTGCAGGCGTCCGGCGAGCGCTGCGAGCGCCGCCGCGCCGAAGCCTTGCCCGCGGCTTGCAGCGCCAGCCTCCACCTCGGCCAGGTGATCGGCGAGGCGTTCCCAGTCCGCTTCGGGACGCTCCGTTACGGAATGCGCGTAGTACGCCATTGCGGTCTCCGCCCGTTTGCACCAGGCCAAGGCAAGCGGCTTTTGCCCCCACCCTTAGCGGGGGTGCAACCGGTCAGCACGCTTCAGGAGCGAAGACGTGGTCGAGGACGAGCTGCTTGAAGTCGGTCGCCGCGACCGCCTGCACTTCGGGTGGCATCAGCCCCGGCGCGTCGGAGATGACGAGCGGGCCGTCCAGCGGGTCGGCGGGCAGCAACCCGTGCGAGCCCTTGACCAGGCAGGTGCCTCGGATCGGGATCACGTCGAGCAGCGCGCGCTGGCCGAGCTTGCGCTGCAGCAGCCGGAGCGCGATGCGCAGCTTGGCCGCCGGCAGCGCCGGGTCGAGGAACAGCTCCATCGGGTCGTAGCCGGGCTTGCGGTGGATATCCACCGTGCGGGCGAAATCCGGCGCGCGGGCGTCGTCCTCCCACCAGTAGTAGCTAAACCAGCGGTCCGGCGCGGCAAGGGCGACCAGTTCTCCCGACCTCGGATGGTCGAGGCCCTGCGCGCGCTTGCCCGCCTCGTCGAGTATCGCGGCGACGCCGTCCAGCCGTTCCAGGGCGCGCCGCGCCGCCGGCAGGTCGGCGGCGTCGCGCACGTAGACGTGGGCGAGCTGGTGGTCGGCGAGCGCGAAGGCGCGGCTGGCGCCGGCGTCGAGGAGTTCGCGCCCGATCTCGATACGCAGGCGCAGCAGGCCCGCCTCGCGCAGGGCGCGGTTGATGTGCACCGCCTCGCGCACCGGCACGATGCCGTATTCGGACACCACGATGATGCGGCAGCCCTCGCGGCGGGCTGCCTCGATCAGCTCGCCGCACGCCGTGTCGAGCTCGCCGAGGGCGTGCGCGACGCGCGGGTCGGCAGCATCGGGTCCCCATTTCTGCAGGCCGTAATCGAGATGGGGCAGGTAGCATAGGGTCAGCGTCGGCCGCCGGGTGCGCAGGACGTGCGCGGTCGACTCGGCGATCCAGCGCGTGCTGGTGATGTCGGCCGCCGGCCCCCAGAAGCGGAACAGCGGAAACCGGCCGAGCAGCCGGTCCAGCTCGTCGTGCAGCTCCGGCGGCTCGGCGTAGTGGTCGGGGATCTTGCGCCCGTCGGCGGGATACATCGGGCGTGGCGTCGCGCTCAAGTCGGCGCCGGAATACATGTTGTACCACCAGAACATCTTGGCGCAGGTGAACGCCGGATCGCGCCGCCGCCCGGCTTGCCAGATCCGCTCCCCGGCCACCAGCCGGCTCGATTGCTGCCACAGGCGCACCTCCGCCTGGTCGCGGTCATACCAGCCATTGGCGACGGCGCCGTGCCCGCCGGGCGGCAGGCCGGTGAGCAGGCTCGACTGCACGGTGCAGGTGACGGCGGGCAGCACGGTGCGCAACGGACGCAGCGCGCCGGCCTGCGCCAGCGCCGACAGGTTCGGCGTATGGGCGCCGACCAGCCTCGGCGTGAGGCCGACGACGAGCAGGACGAGGGTGCGCCGCATGCCGCCGCCCGGCGTGCCGGGAGGCTGGTCCAGCTGGTCCACCGGGGCGCTACTCGGCCACCAGGCCGTCGGCGGCGTCCCCGAACGCGTCGGCGGCGGGCCGCCGCGGCGGCTCGACCCTGGCCGCCTGGCTGCCGCGCAGCACCGAGTTGCCCATGTAGAGCGTGCGCTGATCGATCGGCGCCGGGTCGAGCCAGTCGGCCTCGCGCAGCTGCCCGTTGCGGCCGTAGGCGGCGAGCGCGTTGCCGTAGGTCACGCGCCGGATCGCGTCCTCGCCGATGCCGCCCTGGCGCAGCAGTGCGGCGGTCCTGGGCACCGCCAGCGGATCGGACACGCCCCAGTCGCAGGCGGAATCGACGAGGATGCGCTCGGCGCCGTAGCGGCGCACGATCTCGACCATGCGCGCGGCGCTCATCTTGGTGCCGGGATAGATCGAGAACCCGGCCCAGAATCCGCGGTCCAGCACCTCAGTCGCGGTCTCCTCGTTGTTGTGGTCGATCACCACCAGAGCCGGATCGAGGCCCTGCTCGATCACCACGTCCATCGACCGCGTGGTGCCCCGCTTCTTGTCGCGGTGCGGCGTGTGCACCATCACCGGCATCGCGAGCTCGCGCGCCAAGTCGAGCTGCTGGCGGAAATAGCGGTCCTCGAGCGCCGTCTGCTCGTCGTAGCCGATCTCGCCGATGGCGACGACGCCCTCCTTCAGCGCGAAGCGGGGCAGTATCTCCATCACCGCCTCGGCCAGCGCCTCGTCGTTGGCCTCCTTGCTGTTCAGCCCGATGGTGCAGTAGTGCCGGATGCCGAACTGCCCGGCGCGGAAGCGTTCCCAGCCGACGAGGGTGGACAGGTAGTCGATGTAGCTGCCGACGCTGGTGCGCGGCTGGCCGAGCCAGAAGGCGGGCTCGATGCAGGCGACGACGCCGGCCTGCGCCATCCTCTCGTAGTCGTCGGTGGTGCGCGAGATCATGTGGGTGTGGGTGTCGATGAACATGCAGCCTCCCTCGCCTCAGTCGGCTTTGCAGGCGGGGGCGCCGGCGGCGAGCGCCGCTTGCGCCGCTTGCCGTTCCGCCGCGTCGCCGTTTCGCAGCACGCGGGCGAGATCGTCGCGCGCCGCGCCATCGGCCCACGGGCCGACGCAGCGCCCCAGCTCGGGCCTGACCGGGCGCCCCGCCGCCCAGCGTTCGTGCGCGTAGTCGCACAGCATGCGCATCAGGGTCGGATTGGCGCGCCGGTCGAGGCCCTGGATCGGCGCCAGCGCGCTGTCGATGAACAGCGCCTTGAGGACGAGCTGATTCCAGGCCGGCTCGTCGAACACCTCCGCCGGATACGGGTTGGCGTGGGCGACGGCCTCGAAGATCGGGCGCACGGCGCTGCGCACGCCCCGCCGCGCTTCAGCCAGTTGCGCGGCGGGATCGGGGTAGAGCGGCAGGCCGCGCAGCAGGGTGATGGTCTCGGCGAGGTCGGCGGTGGCGAGCAGCCCGGCAAGCCGCGCGGCGAACGCCGGACCGCCGCCGCCGACAGCGAGCAGGAGCACCAGCCGGCCGGCCTGGTCGACGCTCCAGCCGCGCGGGTCCCAACCCGGCCGCAACCGATCGGCGACGGCGAGGTCCTCCGGGCCGAGTGCCAGGTCCGCCTTGCCGAGCCGGCGTGGCGCGAGGCCGAGGGCGAGATTGAAGTCGCGCTCCGGCGCGCCCTGCCGCAGGCGATCCCGCTCGGCGCGCAGCCAGCCGGCCGCGTCAGCCGGAAGCTGCCGCTCGAGCCAGCCCGCCAGCAGGGTCTGCGGGGTCACGTGCCGCGGACCCAGCGCTGACAGGCGAGCGTCGCCGCGAAGCAGAGCAGGGCGAGCGGCACCGCGCCCGGCCGGCCGGCGACGGCGAGGAACATGGCGTCGAGCAGCGCGATGCCGGCGATCAGCGCGACCACGGCGCGGGAGACATCGCCCGGGCGACGGCGGCGCAGCAGCCATAACGACGCCCCGACCCAGCAGACCAGCGCCAGCAGCACCATCCGACTGGCGGCGGTGCCGGCGAGCGCGGCGCCGTAGCCGAGCGGCGCCGCCAGGAACAGCAGCGGCCACAGCGCGCGGATGCGCGTGCGGAAATGCGCTGGCCGCTCCTGCTTCGCGGCGTAGGTCAGGCCGACGAGGTAGCACACCGAGACCGCGGCGGCGGCGAGCAGCGGCCCCGAGACCGCGGCCGCCGCGGCGAGACCCGCGGCGACGTAGGCCAGCAACCGGCAGACCCCCATCCAGACCGGGCTCGCCGGGTTGGCCTTGTGGTGCCAGCTATAGGCGATGACGGCGCCGCACAGCGCCAGGCCGGCGAGCACCACGGCCTCTGGGGGCGCGCCGAAGGCGCGGGAGGCGACGAGCAGGGCCGCGACCGCGCCGAGCAGCAGCGCGAAGCCGAGGGCGAACACCGTGTCGGCATCGGCGGCACCCGACGGGATTGGCCGCGACGGCCG
>CAXTSD010000021.1:0-14351 GCA_964246775.1 uncultured Acetobacteraceae bacterium
GGCGGCAGCTCGGAGCCATAGCAGAGCCGGATCAGCGCCATCTCCGCCGCCGCCCGGCGTCAGCGCCGCCGAGCTGTCGGTGCTGGCGACCAGGCTCGACCAGGTTGCAGCGCGTGAGGACGCGCTCGCCGCGCGCCAGCAGAGCGAGGCCGGCGCCGCCAGCGCCGAGGCCGCCGCGACGGCGGGGGCGCAGAACGCCGTGGCGGCGCCCGGCACCGTCACCGCGCGCATCGCCCAGCATCCGGAGATGAAATACCGCGCGCTCGGGCGCACCGGCGAGGCGGTCTCGCTCGTCGGCATGGGCGGCTTTCACCTCGCCAAGCCAGGCGGCATGACCAGCGACGAGGCGGTCCGCGTCGTCCATGCCGGGCTCGATGCGGGGATCAACTTCTGCGACAATTGCTGGGACTACAACGACGGCGAGAGCGAGATCCGCCTCGGCCGCGCGCTGTCCGAGGGCGGCTATCGCGACAAGACCTTCCTGATGACCAAGATCGACGGCCGCACGGCGAAGGCTGCCGCCGGCCAGATCGAGACCTCGCTCCGCCGCCTCAAGACCGACCACATCGACCTCGTGCAGTTTCACGAGATCATCCGAATGAACGACCCCGAGCGCGTGTTCGCCGCGGGCGGCGCGCTGGAAGCCGTGCTGCGCGCGAAGCAGCAGGGCAAGCTGCGCTATATCGGCTTCACCGGACACAAGAACCCCGCAATCCACGCCCACATGTTCGCGACCGCCGACGCCCACGATTTCCATTTCGACACCGTGCAGATGCCGCTCAACGTCATGGACGCGCATTTCAGCAGCTTCGAGCAGATCGTGGTGCCGATCGCCGTCGCGCACGGCACCGGCATCCTCGGCATGAAGGCGTTCGGCGACAATTACATACTGAAGTCCAACGTCATGCCGCCGATGCAGATGCTGCAATACCCGATGGGGCTGCCGATCAGCATTCAGATCACCGGCATCGACAGCATGGCCATACTGCAGCAGGCGCTCGACGCCGTGCGCACATTCACGCCGCCGAGCCCCGAGTTCCGCCAGGCCCTGCTTCAACGCAGCCAGGCGATTGGGTCGACCGGCAAGACGGAGCTCTACAAGATTTCCGAGCATTTCGACGGCACGAACCACAACCCGCAATGGCTGACCGAGGCCTGAGCCGCCGGCTGGCTACTTCTGTTCGATGATCGAGACCTTGCCGTCCCGCTCGATCACGGCATAGCGGATCTGTTCGAGCCGGCCGATGCCGCGCTGGCGTGCGGCGGTCATCACGTCCGAGGTCTCGATGCGCAGTTGCCGCATCCGCGACTCATGCCAGTGGCCGTTTTCGTAGATTACCACCGGCGTGCCGTCGATCAGCCGGCCCATCCGGGCGGAGTGCGTCTTCAGCCAGGACACCAGCAGGTGCATCAGTCCGATCGTGCAGACGACGCTGTAGGCGGCGACGAGCGAGTGGTCCTCGCCAAGCACCGAGGCCAGGGTGGCGCCGCCGAACAGGAACAGCACGATGAGGTCGAACGGCGCCATCATGCTGACCGTCCGCCGGCCGATCAGCCGCACCGCGATCAGCAGTATCCAGTACGCCGCCGCCGCACGCAGCACGACACTCATCCTGGCGCTCCGCGCCTCGCGCTCACAGTGGCGCTCCCCGCCTGGCGCTCACGGCAGCACCAGCTGCGTCCAGCGCAGCGTCGGCTCGCCGGCGATCGCCGCGGCGAGGCTGACCAGACCGACGACGGCCGGCTTGAGCTGCAGCCGCACCAGGTTGTCCGGCGTCATCCTGTCGCCGGCGATGGTGAGCAGCACGTCGCCGCCCGCGGTCTGCATCATGACCGGCTGCGGCTGTATCATCGTGAGCCCCATCGGCTCGATCATTTTGCTGGTGAGGCGTATCTGCACGCTGTCGCCCGGCGACCGCGACGCGATGTGCAGCGTCACCTGGGTCGGCGCGTCGTAACGCGCCACCGGCTCGTAATCGGCCGATAATCCGCCGACGACCTCGGTGCGCGCGTGACTGAACGGGCCATGCCCGAGCAGGCCGAGCAGCGCCGCGCCGACGACGACGAACAGCAACAGCCAACCAAGCCGCTCGACGAGGCGGAACCTCGCTTCGAACGACTCGTCGTAGCCGACCTCGAGTTCGTCATTGACCCGCGTCGCCCCCGGCTCGAGGGGTGCTTGATCGATCTGGTCGCCGGGAACGCTGTCTGGCATCGCCCTGCAACCCGAAATGTCGTGCCGAGTTCGGACGCCGGATATAACATCGGCGGGCTCGCCGCGTTCGTCGCGCTACCGCCGCAAGCGGCGCCGCGGTGTCGGCCTGTCGCCGAACACGATCAGCAGCAGGCCGCCGACCAGGCCGAAGTTCTTGAGGAACTCCCAGAACTCCTCGCGCCCCTTGCTGGCCTGCTTCGCCCACAGGTCGTCATACGTCCAGAACGGGTGATAGAGCAGCGCCGTCACCGCGCAGAACCCGGCCAGCAGCCCCGCCGCCTCGCGGTCGCGCCGGCCGGTGACGATGCAGATCGGGGTGATGCTCTCGATGGCGATGGCGGCGGCGAGCAGCGCCGGCGCGCCCGGCAGGATGCCGGACTCCGCCTGCTTCATCGCCTCGTCCCAGTTCACCACCTTGTCGGCGGCGCTGAACGGGAACAGCACGACGAGGCAGCTTCTGGCGATCAGCGAGAGGGTGCGGTTCATCGGGATTGCCGGCTCCGTGCAGAACATCCTGCCGGTCAGGCAAAGCGAGTCCGGTCAGGCAAAGTTGCCTCGCCGCCGCCGGGAGCGATCGCCGGCGATCAAGCGAGGCAGCGCGCCAGCAGCACGAGCAGGCTCACGACCGGCACCGCCATCTGCGCCGGACGCAGCCGGGCGAAGTAGCGCGGCGCCTCCCGCTCGCGCGCCGCCTCCGGGTCGATCACGGCGAGGCTCGAAAAACCGAGCAGCAACAGCACGATGGCGGCGGCCGCGAGCCCCGGGACCAGCATCAGCAGCAGTGCGGCGACGCCGACGACGAAGATGAACAGCATGGCGGCGATCTGCGCGACCGTCGGCCCGCCCGGCTGGCGGAAGCTCAGGCCGCGGCGCACGCCTGACAGGAAGCACAGCACGGCACCGGCCCAGACCACGGCGGCGCCGATGACCAGCGCCCGCGCATTGCCGGTCAGGACCAGCGAGGCGGCGGCGCCGGCGGCGACCGGCAGCATGGCGGCGTAGGCGAGCAGCAGGCTCAGCCAAGGCGCGCTGGTCTGCGTGTCCTCGGTGCCTTGCGTCAGCTTTGCATGGGCGATCGTCATCGGCCGCCCAACGGCGGCGCCCGGCGGCGCGTTTACGCGCCACCGGATCGTGATCGGGCCGGCGGTCCCGGGCCGCGTTCCACCGTCGACCTGCAAGGGAGAGCGAACATGGACAGCGACAGCGCGCCGGTATGGCTCATCACCGGCTGTTCGACCGGCTTTGGTCGCGAGCTCGCGCGCCTGGTGCTCGCGCGCGGCTGGCGCTGCGTCGCGACCGCGCGCGACAAGGGCCGCTTGTCGGCTCTGGTAGAGGGCGCCGGCGAGCGCGCCTTGGCGGTGTCGCTCGACGTCACCCAGGATCAGCAGATCGAGGCGGCGGTGGCGGCGGCGCTGGCGCGCTTTGGCCGCATCGACGTGCTGGTCAACAATGCCGGCTATGGCTACCAGGCATCGATCGAGGAAGGCGACGAGGCCGAGATACGCGCGCAGTTCGACGCCAACGTGTTCGGCCTGTTCGCGATGACGCGCGCGGTGCTGAGAGGCATGCGCGAGCGCCGGCACGGCCACGTGATCAACGTCACCTCGGTCGCCGGCCTCGTCGGCTTTCCCGGCTCCGGCTACTACGCCGCCTCGAAGCACGCGGTCGAAGGGTTCTCGGACGCGCTGGCGGTGGAGGCGGGGCCGCTCGGCATCGCCGTCACCTGCGTCGAGCCGGGACCGTTCCGCACCGACTGGGCCGGGCGGTCGCTCAAGCAGACGCCGAACCGCATCGCCGCCTATGCCGAGACCGCCGGCGCCCGGTTGCAGGGCACCTCCGCCGGCAGCGGCAGCCAGGCCGGCGATCCGGTGCGGGCGGCCGAGGCGATGATCCACATCACCGAGATCGCGTCGCCGCCGCGCCACTTCGTGCTCGGCGCCTGGGGCCTCGACGCGGTGACGCAGAAGCTGCAGGCCCGCCTCGCCGAGATCGAGGCCTGGCGCGACGCCGGAGCGGCGACCGACTATCCCAAGCAGAGCGCCACATAGCGCCGCCGCTTCCGGCTTGTCTCCGCCTGGACAGCCGGCCCGCCTTGCGCGAGTGTTGCCGCAACGGCGCCCGCTGAGGCGTCGACATGGGGGGTCTGGCCGCAGCATGAGCGAGCCTGCCGCATGAGCGAGCTTGCCGCATGAGCACCGCGCCAAATGGCGCCGCGGCGCCGCAAGATGGCGCACCGATGCTGCGGATGCGCGACATCGCGAAGACGTTCGGGCCGGTGCGCGCGCTTGCCGGCGTCAGCTTCGACGCCTGGGCGGGCGAGGTGCACGCGCTGATGGGCGAGAACGGCGCCGGCAAGTCGACGCTGATGAAGATACTCTCCGGCGTCCTTCAGGCCGACCCGGGCGGCACCATCCGGCTGCGCGGCGAGACGGTCACGATCGCCGACCCCGCCGCGGCGCGGAGCCTCGGCATCGTCACCATCCACCAGGAGCTCGCCCTCTCGCCGAATTTGTCGGTCGCCGAGAACATCTTTCTCGGTCGCGAGCCGCGGCGGCTGGGCATGGTCGACCGGGCGGCGATGCGGGCCCGCGCGCGTCCGGTGCTGGACCGGCTCGGCGTCGGCTTCGGGCCGGCGACGCCGCTCGCCGCGCTGTCGATCGCCGAACGCCAGCTGGTCGAGATCGCCCGCGCGCTGGCAGTCGACGCCCGCGTGCTGGTGATGGACGAGCCGACCACCTCGCTGTCCTCCCGCGAGACCGAAAAGCTGTTCGCCCTGGTCCGCCAGCTGCGCGGCGAGGGCCTCGCGATCATCTACATCAGCCACCGCATGGCCGAGATCGACGAGCTCGCCGACCGGGTGAGCGTGCTGCGCGACGGCGCCTCGGTCGGCACGCTGAGCCGGGCCGAGCTCACGTCCGAGGCGCTGATCCGCATGATGGTCGGCCGCGACCTCTCGACCTTCTACACTCGCCCGCAAGACGCTGCGCAAGTCGGGGCACGGCCAGCGCGGTCGGGCCGGCCGCTGCTGCGCGCGCACGGCATCGGGGACGGCGGCCGGCGTGTCCACGACTGCAGCTTCACGCTGATGCGCGGCGAGGTGCTCGGCATCGCCGGGCTGGTCGGCGCCGGGCGCACCGAGCTCGCGCGGCTGATCTGCGGCGTCGACGCGCGACGCACCGGCTCGATCACGCTCGAGGGGCGGCCGCAGCGCTGCTGCACCCCGAGCGAGGCGATAGCCTCGGGCATCGTCTACCTCACCGAGGACCGCAAGGCGCTCGGCCTGTATCTCGACATGAGCGTGCGTCAGAACATCGCGATCGACGTCGCCGAGCAGGACGCGCAAGGCGGCGTGCTGCTGAACTTCGCCGCCGCGCGCAAGCGCTCGGCGGAGGCGATCAGGCGGCTTTCGGTGCGCACGGCGAGCGACGCGATCGCCGTCGGCGCGCTCTCCGGCGGCAACCAGCAGAAGGTGCTGCTCGCCCGCCTGCTCGAGACCGAGCCTTGCGTGCTGTTCCTCGACGAGCCGACGCGCGGCGTCGATATCGGGGCGAAGAGCGAGATCTACCGGCTGATCGGCGAGTGGGCACGGTCCGGCATGGGCATCGTGCTGATCTCGAGCGAGATGGCGGAGATCATCGGCGTGTGCGACCGCACGCTGGTGATGCGCGAGGGCCGGCTGGTCGGCGAACTCGGCGGCGGCGGCGAGCCGATCACCCAGGAGGCGATCATGGCGCTGGTTGCCGGCGTCCCGCCCGCCCGGCAGACTGCTGCGTGAGCAGCGCGGCGGAGAGCCTGCCGTCGTCCGAAGCAGCGGCTGGCAAGGCGCTGGCCAGGGCGAACTGGCGCGGCAAGCTGCAGGTGCTCGGCATGCTGCCGGTGCTGGTGCTGCTCTGCCTCGGCTTCGAGCTGATGACCAGCCGCTTCCTCTCGATCGGCAACATCTCGATCGTGGCGCAGCAGGCCTCGATCAACACCGTTCTCGCCGCCGGCATGACGTTTGTCCTGTTGACCGGCGGCATCGACCTTTCGGTCGGCTCGATCCTCGCCGCGAGCGCGATGGTCACGATGCTGGTCTCGACGGCGCCGGCGCTCGGCGCGCTCGCCGTGCCGGCCGGTCTGCTGGCCGGCATGCTATGCGGCGCGGTGAACGGCGCGCTGATCGCCGGGCTCGGCTTGCCGCCGTTCATCGTGACGCTCGGCTCGCTGACCGCGGTGCGCGGGGTCGCGCGGCTGCTCGGCAACGACGCGACGGTGTTCAACCCCGATCTCGGCTTCGCCTTTCTCGGCAACGGATCGCTGTTCGGCGTGCCTTGGCTGGTGGTGATCGCCGGGCTCGTCATCGTCGCCTCGTGGTTCGTGCTGCGACGCACCGTGTTCGGGCTGCGCATCTACGCCGTCGGCGGCAACGTGCAGGCGGCGCACCTGTCGGGTATCCGGGTCGGCCGCATCCTGCTCGGCGTCTACGTGATCTCGGGCGTGCTGGCCGGCCTCGGCGGCATCATGTCGGCGGCGCGTCTCTACGCGGCGAACGGGCTGCAGCTCGGCCAGAGCTACGAGCTCGACGCGATCGCCGCCGCCATCCTCGGCGGCATCAGCTTCACCGGCGGCATCGGCTCGATCTGGGGCACGCTGATCGGCGCGCTGATCATCGCCATACTGAGCAACGGCCTGATCCTGGTCGGCGTGTCCGACATCTGGCAATTCATCGTCAAGGGCTTGGTGATCGTGATCGCGGTCACGCTCGACCGGCTGCGGCTGCAATCGGGTGGGCGCGGCTGATGAGCTCAGGAAGAAAGGCCTACTTTTTTGAAAAAAAGTAGCAAAAACTTTTGCTTGTAAGGATCTCGCTTAGAGGTCGCTACACCTCTCATAATCAAAAGCTTTTTGGTTCTTTTTCTCGAAAAAGAACCGCTTCATAGAACGACGCGACATCGCAAGGGAGATAAACATGGCGTTCAAGCAGCTGGCTCTGGCGGCGCTTGCCGCGACGGCGCTCGGCTCGGCCGCCGCCGGCGCGAAGACGCTGTCCAGCATCGGCATCACCGTCGGCTCGCTCGGCAACCCGTTCTTCGTCGCCATCGCCAATGGCGCGACGTCGGCCGCGAAGGCGATCAATCCGGGCGTGAAGGTGATTACCGTCTCATCGGACTACGATCTCAACAAGCAGTTCACCCAGTTCGACAATTTCATCAGCGCCGGCGTCGATCTGATCCTGGTCAATGCCGCCGATGCGAAGGCGATCAGGCCGGCGGTGCAGAAGGCCGAAGCCGCCGGCATCACCGTCGTCGCCGTCGACGTGGCGGCCGAGGGCGCCGACGCGACGGTGATGACCGACAACGTCAAGGCCGGAGCCGAGGCCTGCCAGTTCATCGTCGACCGGCTGCACGGCAAAGGTGACGTGGTGATCGTCAACGGGCCGCACGTCTCCTCGGTGATCGACCGGGTCAAGGGCTGCGAGGACGTGCTGAGCCGCGCCGGCATCACGCCGCTCTCCGACAATCAGGACGCCAAGGGCTCACGCGACGGCGGCTTCGCGGTGATGCAGGGGCTGCTCACCCGCTTTGCGCACCTCGACGCCGTGTTCGCGATCAACGACCCGACGGCGATCGGCGCCGGCCTCGCCGCGACGCAACTCCATCGCGGCGACCTGTTCATCGCCAGCGTCGACGGCGCGCCGGACATCGAGGCGGCGCTCAAGAACCCGCACAGCCTGATACTCGCCTCCGCCTCGCAAGACCCCTACGTGATGGCGCAGCGCGCGGTGCAGATCGGCAACCAGATCCTCGCCGGCAAGCCGCCGGCGGACAAGACCCAGCTCATCGAGCCGACACTGATCACCGGCGGCAACGTCGCCAGCTACCGCGGCTGGTCGGCGCCACGCTAGCGGCGAGCGCCTGTCACTGGCATAGCACACACTTGCGTTTCATGCTGCACCGCACCATAATTTTGGCCGTGGGAGAGATGTCCATTCGCTGGAATGGAGAGTTTGATGAACATCACGATTACCCGCTTCGGGTATCAGGCGCCGGCGGGCCTCACCGGACTCGCTCACCGCTTCCGCCTCTGGCGCGCCAGGCGCGCCGAAATCGGCCGCATCACCGCCGAGTTGTCGGCCTACACGGAGCGTCAGCTCGCCGACCTAGGCATCAGCCGAAGCGACATTCCGACCATCGCGGCCAGCCAGTATCGCCGCTTCTGAGCCGGCGCCGGACGTGGCTCGTAGATTTTCGCAATCCTGGGGCGATCCTTGGGGGACCCTTGCGTGCCGCCCATCATCGTGTCGTGATGCGAGGCTGAACCGGCGCGCGTCGGGCGACGCCGCTCCTCAGAGTTTCGCAAGGCATTGACGTAACCAAGATGAGCAGCACGCTTGCCGACATCGTCCGGCACAGCATCGCCGGCCGACTGACCGACGGCACCGGCGATCGTACGGGCGCGGTGTTCGATCCGGCAACCGGTCAGGTCACGCGACGCGTCCGGTTCGCGGTCGCCGCCGATATCGACGACGCGGTTGCCGCCGCCGCCGCCGCCTTCCCGCAATGGTCGGCGACGGCGCCGCTCACCCGCGCACGGGTGATGTTCCGTTTTCGCGAACTTCTGGAACGCCATACCGACGACTTGGCAGGCATCATTACCGCCGAGCACGGCAAGGTGCTCTCCGACGCCAAGGGCGAGGTGGTGCGCGGCATGGAGGTGGCGGAGTTCGCCTGTGGCGTGCCCGAGCTGCTGAAGGGCGACTTCACCGAGCAGGTCGCCCGCGGCGTGGACAGCTACTCGGTGCGCCAGCCGCTCGGCGTCGTCGCTGGCATCACTCCATTCAACTTTCCGGTCATGGTGCCGCTGTGGATGCTGCCGATGGCGCTCGCGACCGGCAACTGCTTCATCCTGAAACCCTCCGAGCGCGACCCCTCGGCGTCGCTGCTGCTTGCCTCGCTGCTGCGAGAGGCCGGCCTGCCGGACGGCGTGTTCAACGTCGTGCACGGCGACAAGGTCGCGGTCGACGCGATCCTGACGCACCCCGGAATTCAGGCGGTGAGCTTCGTCGGCTCGACGCCGGTCGCCGAATACATCCATCGTACCGGCACCCTGCACGGCAAGCGCGTGCAGGCGCTGGGTGGCGCCAAGAACCACATGGTGGTGATGCCGGACGCCGATATGGAGCAGACGGTGGACGCGCTGATGGGTGCGGCCTACGGCTCCGCCGGCGAGCGCTGCATGGCGATCTCGGTCGCCGTCGCCGTCGGTTCGGCCGGCGACACGCTGGTCGACCGTCTGGCGCCACGTGTGCGCGGCCTCAGGATCGGGCCGGGCAGCGATCTCGAAGCCGAGATGGGTCCGCTGGTGACGGCCGCGCATCGCAACAAGGTGCACGGCTTCATCGACGCCGGGGTCGCCGAAGGCGCGCGGCTCGTGGTCGACGGGCGAAACCTGCGATTGCAGGGCTTCGAGGACGGCTTCTTCATCGGCGGTTCGCTGTTTGACCAGGTGACGCCGGCGATGAGCATCTACCGGCAGGAGATTTTCGGCCCCGTGCTGGCGGTGGTGCGGGCGGAAGATTTCGATAGCGCGTTGCGGCTGGTGAACGAGCACGAGTTCGGCAACGGCGCTGCCATCTTCACCCGCGACGGCGACAGCGCCCGCGCCTTCGCCCAAGGCGTGCAAGCCGGCATGGTCGGCGTCAACGTGCCGATCCCGGTGCCGATGGCGTTCCACAGCTTCGGCGGCTGGAAGCGCTCGCTGTTCGGCGACCACGCGATGCACGGGCGCGAGGGCGTGCGGTTCTTCACCAAGCTCAAGACCGTCACCTCGCGCTGGCCGACCGGGATGCGCGCCGGCGCCGAATTCGTCATGCCGACGCTAGGGTAGCCGTCGCGACGATCAGCCGTGGTGCGGCGCGAACAGGATCAGCGCGGCGCCGGCCAGGCACAGTGCGGCGCCGCCGGCGTCAAAGCGGTCCGGCGGCACGCCCTCGACCCGCCACAGCCAGAGCAGCGACGCGCTGATGTAGACGCCGCCATAGGCGGCATAGGCGCGGCCCGCGGCCTCGCTCTGCACCAGGGTCAGCAGGGCGGCGAACGCGAGCAGGCAGGCGACGCCAGGAGCGAGCCACAGCCCCGACCGGCCGAGCCGCAGCCAGGCCCAGAAAGCGAAGCAGCCGCCGATCTCACAGAGCGCCGCCAAGCCGTAGACGATCACGCTGCGCACGCCCGTTGCCTCCTGCTGACGCGGCTGGCGGCGCGCCGACCCGCATGCAGTTTACGCCTTCGCGCGCTCGAGCCAGATCGCCTCGACCATCTCGAGACTGAGCCCTCGGGTTTCCGGCATCAGTCGGCTGGCGAAGGCGAAGGCGAAGGCGGTGAGAACGGCATAGAGGAAGAACACTCCGGGCCTGCCGAACAGGTCGACGAGGTCGAGGAATGTGAGCGCGACCACCAGGTTCGCGACCCAGTTGGCGATCGTCGCCGCCGACATGCCGCGGCCGCGTATGGCAAGCGGGAAGATCTCGGAGATCAGCAGCCAGAACACCGGACCAAGGCCGATTGCGAAGCTGCCGACATAGACGGCAAGGCTGAGTGCGGTGACCCAGCCGAGCAGCGTGCCGTGGCCGAGCAGGAAGCCGGCCGCGAGCACGCACAGGCTCACGCCCATGCCGGTGAGCCCGCTCAGCAGCAGCACCCGCCTGCCAAGCCGGTCGACGAGGCGGATGGCGACGATCGTCATCACGACGTTGACGACGCCGATGCCGGCGGTCGCGAGTATGGCGGCGGAAGCGGAGGACAGGCCAGCGCCCTGGAAGATCACCGGCGCGAAATAGATCACCGTGTTGATGCCGGTCACCTGCTGGAAGATCGCGAGCCCGATGCCGAGCAGCAACGGCAACCGCGCCGTCGAGCGGCCAAGCCGGCGCGAGTGCGCGAGCGCCTCGTCGCGCGCGAGGTCGGCGCGCAATTCGGCGAACTCGGCCTCGATGTCAACACCCTGGCCGCGCAACCGGCGCAACGCCGCGCGCGCTCGCTCGGCGTGGCCGTGACCGGCGAGCCAGCGCGGCGTCTCCGGCAGCGCCAGCATGCCGATGCCGAGCACGAGGCCGGGCAGCGCACCGAGGCCGAGCATCCAGCGCCAGGCGCCATCGGCGGCAAAGACGTAGCCGACCAGATACGACACCAGGATGCCGAGCGTGATGGCAAGCTGATTGAAGGAGACGAGTGCGCCACGCTCGCTCGCCGGCGCGATCTCGGCGAGATAGAGCGGCGTCAGCATCGAGGCGCCGCCAATGCCAAGGCCAACCAGGAAACGGCCGAGCAGCAGCACCGCAAGGCTGCCGGCCAGCGCCGACACCAGGCCGCCGACGACGAATATCCCGGCGGTCACGAGCAGCATCGGCCGCCGACCGAAGCTGTCGGCGAGTTGGCCGGCGAAGGCTGCGCCAACGGCGGCGCCGGCGAGCGCGATGCTGGTCACCACGCCCTGCATCAGGCTCGACAGCGAGAACGCCTGGCGCAGAAACAGCAGCGCGCCGGAGATCACCCCGGTGTCGTAGCCGAACAGCAGACCGCCGAGAGCCGCGATCGCCGCGATGAAGGCGACGTGCATGGCGGGTGCTCCTCGTGCCGGATCGGCGTAGGTGAACGCCGGCTGGCGCCTGAGCGTTTCAGGTCGGCCAACCTGAAACGATCGATCAGCCGCTTCGACGACCCCCGCTTCGACGAGCCCGGCTTCGACGAGCCCGGCGGCTCACCACTCGGCGAAACTGCCATCCTTGTGGCGCCAGATCGGATTGCGCCAGCGGTGGCCGGATTTGGCCTGCGCGATCACGTAGTCCTCGTTGACCTCAATGCCGAGACCGGGGCCTGGGGGAATGGCGACGTGGCCGTCGTCATACTTGAACACGGCGGGATCAACGAGATAGTCGAGCAGGTCGCCGGTGGCGTTGTAGTGGATGCCGAGGCTCTGCTCCTGGATGAACGCGTTGTAGCACACCGCGTCGAGCTGGAGGTTGGCGGCGAGCGCGATCGGTCCGAGCGGGCAGTGCAACGCGAGCGCGACGTCGTAGGCCTCCGCCATGGCGGCGATCTTGCGGGTCTCGGTGATGCCGCCGGCGTGCGACGGGTCGGGCTGGATGATGTCGACGTAGCCGCCGGACAGGATCGCCTTGAAGTCCCAGCGCGAGAACAGGCGCTCGCCGAGGGCGATCGGGGTGCTGGTTTGGTTGGCGATGTCGCGCAGCGCCTCATGGTGCTCGCTCAGCACCGGCTCCTCGATGAACATGAGCCTGAACGGGTCGAGAGCCTTCGCGAGAACCTTGGCCATCGGCTTGTGCACGCGGCCGTGAAAATCGACCCCGATGCCGAAATCAGGCCCGGTGGCGTCGCGTATAGCGGCGACCCGGGCGACGACGGCGTCGATCTTGGCGTGGCTGTCGACGTATTGCAGCTCCTCGGTGGCGTTCATCTTGATTGCGGTGAACCCGCGCGACTTTGCGTCAGCGGCCTGGCGCGCGGTGTCGTCCGGCCGGTCGCCCCCGATCCAGGAATAGACGCGTATGCGGTCGCGGCAGGCGCCGCCAAGCAGCTGGTGGACGGGAACGTTGAGGGCGCGGCCCTTGATGTCCCACAGCGCCTGGTCGATGCCGGCGATGGCGCTCATATGGATGGCGCCGCCGCGATAGAAGCCGCCGCGGTAGAGCACGTTCCAGTGGTCCTCGATCAGGAACGGATCGCGGCCGACCAGGTAGTCGGCGAGCTCGTCGACGGCGGCGGCTACGGTGGCGGCGCGGCCCTCGACGATCGGCTCGCCCCAGCCGGACACGCCCTCGTCGGTCTCGATCTTGAGGAACAGCCATCGCGGCGGCACCGTGTAGGTGGTGAGACTGGTGATCTTCATGCCTGTGCTCCGGCGGGTGCAGGATCTCGCCCGGCTCGCCATGCCTCGGCGAAGGCGAGCGCCTTGGCGCCGACCTGATCGGCGGTCATGCCGGGCTTGTAGAGGGCGGAGCCGAGGCCAAACCCGGCGGCGCCGGCTGCGATGAACGGCAGCATGGTGTCGGGGTTGATGCCGCCGACGGGCATGAAGCGGGTCGCCGTCGGGAACACGCTGCGCAGGGCTTTTAGCACCGAGGGGCCGAGCTGGTCGGCGGGAAACAGTTTCAGCGCGTCGGCGCCGTTCGCCAGCGCCGCAAAACCCTCGGTCGCGGTGGAGACGCCGGGGGTGCAGGCGAGGCCTGCCGATTTGGCGGCGCGAATGACCGCGGGATCGCTGTGCGGCATCACGATCAGTCGGCCGCCAGCCTCGGCGATGTCGCGCACCACGTGGGGCTCGATCACCGTGCCGGCGCCGATCAGGCAGGTATCCCCGAGCGCATCCCGCAGGCGGCGTATGCTGTCGAGCGGGCTTGGCGAGTTGAGCGGCACCTCGATTATGACCAGTCCTGCGGCGGCGAGGGCGCGGCCGATCGGCAGCACCTCGTCAGGGGTGACGCCGCGCAGGATCGCGATCAGCGGCATGCGTTGCAGGTAGGGTTCGATCATGCGTGTCTCCGATCCATCCCGCTCGCCGCAACCAGGCCGGCGGCGGTGGCGAGGCGCCACAGGCCGGCAGGCGCGGCATCGGCAATCTGCGGCGCAGCCCTGCCGAAGCGGGCCAGGGCGCGGCTGTAGCGCTCGCACAAAGCCGGATCGCCGACCAGGGCCATCGACGCGTGGGCGTCGTTCGCGAGGCTGCCACGCAGTTCGTCGCCGATCAGCAGACCGGACAGGTACTCAAGGCTCGCCGCCGCGGCCAGGCGATGGGTCAGCACCAGGGTGCGGGCGGAGAACAGCAGCGGCCCGATGCCGGCCGGGGCGGCCCTCGCCGTGTCGACGCCTCGGCTGAACGCCGCCTCGGCCTCCGCCCCGCTCGCCGGCGCGGCGTCGCGGGCCGGGCGGCCAAGGATGGAGTGGCCGGCGAGCAGCGCGAAGATCTCGCCGGTCATCAGCGTGCTGAACGAGGTGATCCGGCCGCCTTGCACCGTCACCCACTTCGAGTGCGTGCCGGGCAGGACGAGCAGGCTGTCGGCCGCGCTCTGCGCCAGCCGGTCGAGCGCACCGACGATCTGGGTCTCCTCGCCGCGCATGACGTTCGGCACGGCGCCATAGCT